>JAZLAL010000105.1:0-20108 GCA_045613185.1 Bacteroidales bacterium
CAAAAGTTCGCGCCATAATTGACGTGTTTCAGCCATAACTCTTTCCCAACCTGGTGTACGGTGAGAAATTTCGAGGATACCGATACCTGTGTTGTCAAAATCACGGATAGCTTCGATAGCTGCTTCAACAGCTTCTCTTGGAAGGACGCATGGTCCAGCGTTAAAATTGTGTTTCATCGCTAAATTATTTAATGTTTATAAATGTTTTTAATTGGATTATCTACGTGGCAAAGATAGCAAATAAAAACAATAAACAATACATTAATTTAAAAATGTTTTTTTTTATTTTTTGACAAGAAAAAATACCCTTGATTTCAAGTGGTTCGAGCGATATTAATAATTGACCATTGGCTTTTGACCATTGACCATTGGGATTTGTTAGCACTCAAAAGTCAAAAGTCAATGGTCAGAGCTTGATATTTTTCAAATATTTGACTTTGTGTGATATTTGCTTTTGAACTTGACTATAATTTGGTATGTGTTTTTATGTTTTTATGAATGAAAGATAGGGGATGTTTTGGCTTAAGTTGTTGATAATTAGTTTAATATAAAATTGTTAAAAAAGTTTGTAAAAAGTTATTTTCATTTGAAGAAAATTAGTATCTTTGCCACTCAAAATCGAGTAAAAATAAGTAAAAAGATATAAGCAATGAAAAAAGACATTCATCCAAAAAATTATCGTCTTGTTGTTTTCAAAGACATGTCAAATGATCACGCTTTCATGTCACGTTCAACAATCAACACAAAAGATACTATCGTTTGGGAAGACGGCAACGAGTATCCATTAGTAAAATTAGAAATTTCTAACACATCACACCCATTCTACACAGGTAAGATGAAACTCGTTGACACAGCAGGTCGTGTTGATAAATTCAACAACAAATACAAAAAATTCCAAGAAGCAAGAAACAAATAATTTATTTGTAGCTCAAAATACGAAAGCGATGGAGATTCTCTTCATCGCTTTTTTTGTTTTTAACAATGACAGCTGATAACTTTCAATAAAAATATCAGCTCCGTAGGAGCGACAGACAATAGGCAGGTATGGAGCACAAAGTGCGGAATGCCTGCAAAATGATGTTTACGATAAATCATAGCGCCGTAGGTGCGACAGAATCTTTTTTTTCTGTCGTGCCTACGGCACTTTTTATATCATTCCGGTCATGAATGCAGGGGCTTCGTGCTTCGCACTCCACCGCCTGCCTATATTCTGTCGTCACTACGTGACACCCTTTTTTAAATTGAAAATTGAAAATATTGAATGTCGGAAATTTGTAGAGACGCGTCAATGTATCCTGCAAAAATAAACACACATTGACACGTCTCATTTTTTTGTGGGATTCGTATTTGTTTTTTGAGACGTGTCAATGTGTTTTATGGCATGTTGCATTGACGCGTCTCTACGGGAACGATTCTTTTTTTACACGTTGCGTTAGGGATTGGAGCGGCATCCTTTTGGAGCGAAGCGGAAAAAGATATAGCGGAAAGCCCGACGCGAAGCGGAACGCCCAGATTAGCTATCAGCAGTCAGCGGTCAGTGTCAGAGTTTGGAATTCAACGTTCTTTTTTGGCACAATTATTGACGAACGCACATCCGTAATTCATAATATATAATGTAATGGACAATCAAAGAAATCACGATTTATTCCTGACAGATATAGTAGAGACTGATACTGAATATCTTCCACTTCTTACACCAGAAGAAGAGAAGCGAATCAGCGAAGAGGAGATTCCGGAAGAAGTGCCGATTATGACATTGCGTAACGCAGTGCTTTTCCCAGGTGTGGTGATACCAATCACAGTTGGTCGCGACAAGTCCATAAGATTAATTAAGGAAGCGTATAAGAAACACCAGGTCATCGGCGTGGTGGCACAGAAAGACGCTGCCGTTGAAGACCCGAACCAAAACGACTTACATGAAATCGGAACCATTGCAATGGTAATGAAGACCTTGCAAATGCCTGACGGCAATACCACAGTGATTATTCAAGGTAAACGCCGTTTCCAACTTCAAGAGATTACACAGACTGAACCTTATTTAAAAGGTAAAGTCACTCCATACGGTGAAGGTCTCGTGATACCTCGCGACCGCCAGTTTAAGGCATTGATACAGTCAATCAAAGACCTCGCAATGCAGATAACACAGAAATCTGCCAACCTTCCTTTCGAGGCGTCTTTCGCTTTGAAAAACATCGACAGTCCTTGGTTTATGGTTAACTTCATCGCAAGTAACCTCGTGCAGTCGATGCAAGAAAAACAACGTCTGCTTGAAATCAACGACATCACGACATTCGCTACAGAACTGCTCGCGATATTGACAAACGAGATGCAGATGATTGAACTGAAACATCAGATTCAAAGCAAGGTTAAGATGGATATGGATAAACAACAACGCGAATATCTCCTTAACCAACAGCTTAGAACTATCCAGGAAGAACTCGGCGGAACGCCTAACGAAATAGATATCAAGGTTCTTAAAGAAAAAGCTGCCAAGAAAAAATGGCCGGCTGAAGTGAAAGAGACATTTGAAAAAGAACTGCAGAAGCTGCAACGCATGAATCCGCAGGTGGCAGAATACGGAATCCAGCATAATTACCTTGAATATATTGTCGAGCTTCCTTGGAACGAATTCACCAAAGACAACTTCGACCTTAAACATGCACAGAAAGTCCTCGACAAAGACCATTTCGGACTTGAAAAGATAAAAGACCGCATCATAGAATATCTCGCGGTTTTGAAACTTAAGAATGATATGAAGTCACCTATCTTATGTCTTGTTGGCCCTCCTGGTGTTGGTAAGACATCACTTGGAAAATCTATCGCTAAGGCATTGGGACGTAAGTATATAAGAATGTCACTCGGTGGCGTTCGCGACGAGTCAGAACTCCGCGGTCATCGTAAGACATATATCGGTGCTATGCCTGGTCGTATCATTCAGAACTTAAGAAAAGCTAAGTCATCGAATCCAGTATTTATTCTTGACGAGATTGATAAAGTAAGCGGCAATAATGTCAATGGCGACCCACAAGCAGCTCTTCTTGAAGTGCTCGACCCAGAACAAAATATGGCGTTCTCAGATAACTTCCTCGAGATGGATTACGACTTGTCGAAAGTCTTGTTCATCGCTACGGCAAACAGTCTTTCAACGATTCATCCAGCTTTGCGTGACAGAATGGAAATCATCGATTTGAGCGGTTATCTCCGTGAAGAGAAGTTCGAGATAGCGAAACGTCACCTCATTCCTAAGCAACTTAAAGAACACGGACTTACATCAAAAGACGTGACATTCTCTAAAGATATGGTGATGAGAGTCATTGACGATTATACAAGAGAAGCAGGCGTGCGTAACCTCGAACGTCAAATAGCAAGCGTGATACGTCGTAAGGCAAAGAATATCGTCATGGGCGAAGAATATGACAAGAAGGTGAGTGCCAAAGACTTGAAAGACGCTCTCGGCGTTGGAATGTTCCACGATGGCGATGAGGTGAAACACTCGGTTCCTGGCGTTGCGATAGGACTCGCCTGGACTCCGGTAGGAGGGGAGATTCTTTCGATAGAAGTCAGTTTGAGTCGCGGTCACGGAATGTTGCATCTTACAGGTAACCTCGGCGACGTGATGAAAGAATCAGCGACGATTGCTTACGAATATATCAAGTCACATTCTTCACAGTTGGAGATAGACCCAGCGGTATTTGAAGAATGGAACGTACATATTCATGTGCCAGAAGGCGCGACACCGAAGGACGGACCTTCGGCTGGCATCACGATGCTGACAGCACTGACATCGGCATTCACACAAAGAAAAGTGAAAGACCAACTTGCCATGACAGGTGAAATCACATTGAGAGGCAGAGTGTTACCAGTAGGAGGAATACAAGAAAAGATGCTCGCGGCAAAACGCAATGACATTACTGATGTCATCTTGTCAGTCGAAAACAAACGTGACTTTGCTGAGATAAAAGAAGATTACGTAAAAGGATTGAATTTCCATTTCGTGACATCGATGATGGAAGTCTTGGACCTCGCTCTTGAAAAAGAACAAGACGTCAACGATTTGGATTACAACCAATATCTGATGAACACGCACAAACGCGTTGCAGGTTTTTTGAGTCAAGACAACGAGCCGACAAGACAACGTGTTAATTGAAAATTAAAAATTATTCCGGGGAATTGATTTTCCTCGGAATTTTTTTGTAAAATATAAGTTATGAAAGTCAAAAGAAACATTATAAAAATAGAAGAAGAACTTTGTAATGGCTGCGGATTATGCGCCAAAGGATGTCACGAAGGAGCCTTGCAGATTATTGATGGCAAGGCGCGTCTTATCAGTGAGTTATATTGTGATGGACTCGGTGCCTGCATAGGCGACTGTCCGATGAATGCCATTTCGATTGAAGAGAAAGAGGTGGAGGCTTACGATGAGATAGCAGTGATAAAAAGGATAATTCCAAAAGGAGAGAAGGTGTTGCAGGCGCATCTTCAGCATCTGAAAAATCACGGAGAGATGAATCTTCTTCAGCAAGGTATTCAATATCTTAAAGAAAATGATATCGCAGTTCCAGAACTTAAGACGGAAGTGAAGGTGATGTCTGGAATTCAGTTGTCAATGTCGCAGCCGTCGGATTTCTCGGTGTCGATAAACTGGCCTGTGCAGTTGCATCTCATCAATCCTTTGTCGGGAACTTTCAATAATGCAGATGTGTTGTTGGCAGCAGACTGTGTGGCGTATGCCAATCCGAAAATGTATACGGATTTATTGAAAGGGAAGAAGTTAGCGATAGCATGTCCTAAGTTGGATGTCAACAAAGAGTTTTATGTCAACAAACTCATTCAGATGATTGACAATGCCGAGATTAAATCGTTGACGGTTGCCATTATGGAAGTTCCGTGTTGTTCGGGATTGATAAAATTGGTCGAGATGGCGATGGAGAAAGCGACGCGTAAGATTCCGATGACGAAGGTTATTGTCAAGATTAGAGGGTGAATAACTATCTTTCTCGCAGAGGCGCAAAGGAACGCAGAGTTTTGGTGCCTGAGCTTGTCGAAGGCATAGGCGGTGCTTCGACAAGCTCGGCGACCACATACCCAAAGTCCGTTGACTTCAAAAAAAGTTCAAAAGCCTTAGTTCAACAGCCAACAGCCTTAGTCTAAAATTCAACTTCTCCTATATTCCGTAGGAGATTTTCCTGTCACTCTCTTGAAGTATTTCCCGAAGACCGACTGTGACGGGAAATTCAATTCGTCGCTGATTTGCTGTATTGATAATGTGGTTGAAAGCAGCATCGACTTGGCTTCGGCAATGACATATTCTTCAATGAAAGCAAGTGCTGTCTTGTTGCTATAATCTTTTATGACCTGTGAAAGATGCTTCGGCGTGATGAACATTTTGTCGGCATAAAATGCAATCTCGCGTTCTTTTTTATGATGTCTTTCAAGAAGTTCGGTAAATTGGTTGAAAATCTCTTCCTGACGAGAATTCGCAGATTTTATTTCGTTCACGTCATGTTTTAAATGTGAATATCCGTAAAACATCGACAAAGTGAGATGTCGCGCTGATTCAATCTTGAATTCCTGTCGCGGAGAAGCTGCTATGTTTTGCAATAGTTGAAAGAAATGTCCGAAGACGTTTTCTTCATTGTCAATCTTCATCACAGGATTTTTCAAGATAGATGACTTTAGCGGAAGTATCTCTCCTGAATTTATAAAAAGACTGTCTGAGAAAGCTCTTGACATGACAATTACCTTGCTTCTTAAATCGTCGGAATGTCCCATCGGTTGGTAAATCTGGTCATTTAAAACCAACAAAACCGCTGGTGCTTCGATATGATAGTCTTTCATATTTATCTTCAAATCGGCAGAGCCTTGTTCGTAGATGATAGCCATCGTCATGTCGATTTTGAAAGGCTCGTTGTCTAATGTCATCTCGGCGCGTTTCGCGTGAATGTTGTTGATGAGCAGGATGTCGTCGCCGATTCTATGGTCGGAAGGCGTGATTTCTTCGATGCGGTTACGCCATTTTAAATATGTAATCTTCTTGCTCATTTTGTCATCTCCCTATATTCTGTCGGCGTCATGCCTGTCATCCTTTTGAAAAATTTGCCAAAGACTGAATATGACGGAAAATTCATTATTGAGCTGATTCTCTGGATACTCATTTCCGTTGATGACAACAATGCTTTACATTCTATAATAGTTTGTCTGTCGATGTAGTCGTTGGCTGTCATTCCGCTTTTCTCCTTGACGATGTCGTTGAGATATTTTGTGCTGACGGCGAGGCGTCCCGAATAGAAAGGTATGCTTCTGTTTATGCGATAAAAATTTCTTACGTCGTCGCAGAATCTGTCGAAGACTATTTCCTTTTTCTTTTTGGCAGATTCTAATGTCTCCAATTTCCTTGCGTAGAAATATAACATCGACATGGTGAGGTGTTTAGCCGATTCAAAACGAAACAGTTTGAATGGAGATTTTACTGTATGAAGCAACACCTTATAATATGTGTTAAAAGAAACGAGGTCGGAACTGATGTCGATGACTGGATTGTCTAAAATCATTTTGTTGAGACTGCTCGACATGAGATTGACGGTGAAATTGTTCGACATGATGATGGCGCGAAGTTCAAGATTATCTGATGTTTCAAGGAGAGAATACGTCTGGTTCGGCATCACCACCGTAAGACATGGAGCTTTTAAGTTGTATTCTTTTCCTTCTATGATGATGCGGCTTTCGCCTTTGTCTAATAAGATAAAAGTCGTCACGTCGACCTTGCGAGGCTCGTTGATGGAATCTTTGTATGTGGCGTTTTCAAGTATTAGCAATTCATTGTCAATTCTCATATTGTCGGGAACTGCATTACGAATCTTTGATTGCCAATCGAAATAATTTGTCATAATCTTTGTTTTGTTTCGCAAAAATACTTAAAAATAATTATAAGGAAACGGGTTTAGTTCTATTTTAGGAAAAATATACCAATGATGAGGAAGAACAGGAAAATCTGTCATATAAAATTGAAATAATTTTGCAGCGTGAAAATTCAAATAATTATTAACAAATAAAAATTAACAAAATCATGAAGAAAGTAAAAGCATTAATCATTGCAGCTGTTATGTTAGTCTGCGCAAACTCATTAAACGCTCAATCAGAAAATGATGTTAAGAATCTCAACTACGACAGAGGTTACAGATTCGATATTGAATTATCATGTTCAATTCCAACAATTTGGGAATTCAGCTCATCACATGGCTACAGCTTCGGCAACGGACTTTATGTAGGTGGCGGTGCTGGCTTCTACGCAGAATTCTTACCAGACTACAAAACACTTCCTACTTATTATATCCCAGTCTTCGCAGACATAAAATATAACTTCTGCAACACTTTGGCAAGTCCTTATGTAAGTCTTAAAGGTGGCGTCGACTTTGATGTCTGCAACACTGGCATGAATATCAACATCAACCCAGCTATCGGTCTTGATATCTCAAGATATTCAATCAATTTCGGATACGACATGCATCACGGCGTCTGGAGACATAGCAAAGGAACAGAAAGCCATTATTTTAAAATTGCAGTGGGAATTACTATTTAGTTAGGAATTAGGAGTTAGGAGTTGTTTTGAGCAATGGGCAATTTAAAAAAGCTCGCAGCTCACAGCTCATAGCTCGCAGCATAAAAAATAGTTGACATTAAAACAAAAAAATCATGAGCGAATACAAATTAAAAAAGACCAAGGTTGAAGAAAAGGTCGTTGGAACTTACAAGAAAATCGAAGATGGCGTAGTTAACGCTTATAAAAATGTAGAAGATGTCGTTGTTGGCACTTATAAAAAGATAGAAGACAAATTTGTTGATAAATTTCTCGATAAGGAATAATGTAGAGACGTTTTAATTGCAATGAGCTACGAGCTACGAGCTATGAGCATTGAGCAATCTGAAAAAGCTCACAGCTCACGGCTCGCAGCATAAAAAATCAACAGTCTTATTTCAATCTTTCTTCTTAAGAAACGCTATCAAAGCATACGCCATCGGGGTTCCGAACAGAGCTTCGATGGCTATTTTTATGATGTATTGTGATAATATCATCAACAAAATGTCGCGGGTTGTCAGCGCACCGACGAAGGCTATAAGTACGAATGGCACGGTGTCGAAGATATAGCCTACTATAGAACTTCCTATTGTGCGGAACCATAGATGTTTGCCGTTGGTGAGTTTCTTCATCTTGTCCATAATCCAGGCGTTGGAGAGCTCGCCTAGAAGAAATCCAGTGAGAGAGGCAAAGACGATGCGAGGCACATAACTATAAATCGTGTTGTACGCATTCGATGTGGTGTCAAGATAATCAGGTGATGGAAGCCAAACTCCAATCTGTGTGCATATCACAACGAACACATTACACAGAAATGCGAGTATGATGGTCTTTCTCGCTGTGCGGTATCCCCATATTTCTGTCAGGACGTCGCCTAGCATATAGGCTAGAGGGAATGTGATTGTTCCTGCGTCGAAATAAAATAATCCGAAAACTCCAATGACTTTGACAGCCATTATGTTGGAGACGATGTAACAGACAGTGAAAAACACTGCGATGATTGTATAAGAGTCGCTCTTATCAAATCGGTTTTTTAAAGGGTTTTCCGAGACCTTGTTCATGTTTTTAAAGTTTAAAGTAGAGACGCGTCAATGATGTAATTGTATATAAAAATGAACTGTCTGAATTAAAAGACATCATTGACACGTCTGTACTAAAGTTTTTAATTTTTAATTTTCAATTTTCAAATTCAAATGTTTGGCCATACAAAGTGTGAGTTTATTGATTCTCCTCCGTCCACGATGATGCTTTGTCCGGTGCAGAATGTGTTTGTCACCGTCAGGAAATATGCCCATTGAGCTATTTCTTTTGGAGTCGCCCATCGTTTGAGTGGCGTCTGCTGCATAATCTCGTCCCACAGTTTTTTGTCGTTGACGACGCAGTCGTTGAGTGGTGTCAGCACGCCGCCTGGGTCGAGGCTGTTACATGTCGCGCCGTATTGAGCCACACGCAGAGCCACGTTTTTTGTGTATGCTATCACGCCGCCTTTGCTGGCGCAATATTCCGGAAATTCGGAGCCGGTGTGTCCGCTAGCAGAACCGATGTTCAAGATGGAACGAATGTGTTTTTGTATGCCGTATTTTTCTGTCACCTTAATCAACGCCTTGAGGTTGATGTCGATGTCGTTTTCATTCTGAGTGCCGGCGTTGTTTATGAGGATTTCAACCTCGTCAATCTCAGGAAGAGATTTATAATCGCTTATGTCACATTGATGATGTGAATATATGCTGTGGAATATAGACGGTTCTTGTCGGTCTATTCCTATAACCTTATGCCCCATCTCAAGGAAGTGTTCAGCTATGGCTTTACCAATGCCTTGTGATGTTCCAGTAATCAGCACTTTAATATTTTGATTCATAATTATAAATTGGTGACAAAAACGATATGCAAAGATAGAAAAAGTTTTTTTAGAATTCTAAGCAGTGAATATCTCCTTGCAGAGATTTTTGTACATCGATGACTCTTTGGTTGCGGCTGCCGCGGAAATGTAACGACAAATCACGTTCAGATTCGACAAAACGTCCGTCGACGATGACATCGCACAGCTCGACTAACTTACGACGAGTAGGATGTTGTATCAAGTCTTCGAACTTATATCCAGTGTAGCACCAGATGTTTTTATTGGTGTTGTTTTTAATCATCTGAGCCAATTCGATGAAACCTTCCGGATGTAACATTGGGTCGCCTCCTGTGAATGTCACGTTCATATCGGCATCGACAATACGTTTGAATAACTCTTCAATCTTTATAGGCTCGCCTCCGTTTTCATCCCACGACTGTGGGTTATGACATCCCGGGCAATGGTTTTGGCACCCTGCACAATATATTGAGGTGCGAAGACCAATGCCGTCGACGGATGTCCCGTACTTGATATCTAAAACACGGATATTATTTGTGGATGACTCTGTCATTTAACTCTGCCAATTTTGCTTTGTTCCAGCGTTCTGTCGTTCCGACGAGGTAACCGGTGATACGTTGTAGTTTGTCGATGTTGTCGCTGCCGCATCTTGGACACTTGTCTAATTCTTGCTGAGCGTCTTCGTAACCGCACTTCATGCAACGGTTGCGATTGTGGTTCACCGAGCAGTATCCGATATTGTTTTTGTCCATCAAGTCAACGATATCCATTATTGCTTGAGGGTTATGTGTGGCATCACCGTCAATTTCTATATAGAATATATGTCCGCCTCTTGTCAAGTCGTGATATGGAGCTTCGATTTCAGCTTTATGTTTTGGAGAACATTTATAATATACAGGAATATGGTTTGAGTTTGTATAATATTCTTTGTCGGTAATGCCAGGTATTTCGCCATATTTCTTACGGTCGATGCGAGTGAATTTTCCTGACAATCCTTCAGCAGGTGTTGCCAATACGCTGAAGTTATGTTGGTAACGTTCTGAGAATTCGTTTACTCTGTCACGCATATAAGTGACGATGCGCAAGCCGAGTTCTTGTGCTTCTTCGCTTTCGCCATGGTGTTTTCCGATTAAAGCAATAAGACATTCTGCGAGACCGATGAAGCCGATGCCGAGTGTGCCTTGATTGATGACACGTTCTATGGTGTCGTTTGGCTTAAGGTTTTCGCATCCTGACCATAAGGCTGACATCAATAATGGGAATTGTTTAGCGAGTGCTGTTTTCTGGAAGTTATATCTGTTGCAAAGTTGTTTTGCAGTGATTTCCAATAGTTCGTCGAGTTTTGCGAAGAATTGTTCTATTCTTTGTGACTTGTCTTCTATGCCCATGCATTCTATTGCAAGTCGTACGATGTTTATCGTTGAGAATGACAAATTGCCACGTGCAATGGATGTCTTTTCGCCGAAGCGGTTCTCGAAGACGCGAGTCCTGCAACCCATTGTAGCGACTTCATATTGGTAGCGCTTAGGGTCGTTTTCGTTCCATTTCTCGTGTTGGTTGAATGTCGCGTCGAGGTTGACGAAGTTAGGGAAGAAACGGCGAGCCGCGACTTTACAAGCGAATTGGTAAAGGTCGTAGTTCTTGTCTTCTGGAAGGTAACTCACTCCACGTTTCTTTTTCCATATCTGAATAGGGAAGATGGCTGTAGAACCTTTGCCAACGCCTTCGTATGTAGATTGAAGTAATTCTCTGATGATGCAGCGACCTTCAGCGGAAGTGTCGGTACCGTAGTTGATGGATGAAAAGACAACTTGGTTGCCGCCGCGTGAATGTATGGTGTTCATATTGTGTATGAACGCTTCCATCGACTGATGGACTCTGTTGACGGTGCGGTTGATGGCGTGCTGTTTCAATCTTTCATCGCCTTGTAGAAGGTCAAGGTCTTGGTGCAGATAATCCTCGATTTCGATGTCATATAAATGTTTCAAGTCGAAGCCTGTAAGTTCTTCTATTGTCTTCACTTCTTCGATGAAGCTGCGACGTACGTATGGAGCGAGGTAAAAGTCGAAGGCTGGTATTGCCTGACCGCCGTGCATCTCGTTCTGTACTGTCTCCATTGAGATACAAGCCATAAAAGACGCTGTCTCGATACGTTTTGTCGGACGACTCTCGCCATGTCCTGCCTCAAATCCGTTTTCAAGGATCTTGTCTAACGGATGTTGTATGCAAGTGAGCGATTTTGTAGGATAATAATCCTTGTCGTGAATATGCAGGTAATTGCCGTTCACTGCAGCTAAAGTGTCTTCGGCGAGAAGATAGTCATCCACGAAAGGCTTTGTTGTTTCCGACGCGAATTTCATCATCATGCCTGCAGGAGTGTCAGCGTTCATGTTAGCGTTTTCTCGTGTCACGTCGTTGGATTTAGCCTCAACGATTTCCAAGAACATCTCACGGGTCTTTGCTTTACGGGCAATGCTTCGCTTGTTGCGATATGCTATGTAACTTTTAGCGACTTCCTTGCGAGGTGAAGCCATAAGTTCCATTTCCACCATGTCTTGGATTTCTTCCACAGAAGATTGTTCCTTACCGCGAAATTCTATGCGGTCGACAATTTTATATACAAGAACTTCATCTTCGCCAGCATCTGTTGTAAGCATCGCTTTACGGATTGCAGCGGCGATCTTTTCTCTGTTGAAACCGACAATACGGCCGTCTCTCTTAACTACTGTATGTATCATAACTTAAATTATATATCATCACAATACGATACCTGCGGGAAAAATAGATGAAATTCTGGCATCATGCAGACTTTATCTTGACACTCTACCTCCCGAAAGCATCAAACTATGAATAAAGGCAGGTCTTCTGACTCGTTTCCTCCGCGCGGCCTTCCCACTGAATCAGCAGTGACCATCAAGAATGCACGGAGTATCTAAGAAACTCACAGCTACGGGTATAGTCTCGGATTTTCACCGAAGTTCCCTTTTCATTCCTAGTGAATTATGTCACATTAAAAACCTTCATTCAGGAAGCAAAATTATGAAAAAAATGTCTATGCCATAAACGTGTTCTTGAAAAATTTTCAACATTATTTTAACATTATAAAAATATTAATTTTCAACTCTCAATTGTCTTATAATCTTATAGTCTTATAGTCTCTGTGACTTGGTGACTTTCTTTTGGGCGTTCCGCTTCGCGTCGGGCTTTCCGCTATATCTTTGCTCGCTAAACTGGGAACGGAATCTGGGACTGGGAATGGTATCAAATCCCATCCCCAAAACTCGTTCCCGTTCCCGCTCGCAAAGGATGCCGCTCCAATCCCTAACGCAAGGCTGAACCAAGAACTAAGGCTGTTGGCTTTTGAACTTTATGGCTATGTGAAATGAACCGCAAGCATTGAGCATCGCATACCCAAAGTCTGTTGCCCTAAAAAAGAAGTTCAACAGCCTTAGTTCAACAGCCTTAGTAAAAATAATTTCAACTTTCAATTTTCACTTCTCAACTTTTTCATACTTTTGTAGAAATAAAGACCATAAGACAACGAGACTACAAGACAACAAGTTAAGTATGGGAAAATTAAGACATAAATTTAAATTGATTGCCAATGCGCTCACGGCTCACGGCTCACAGCTCATAGCTTTAATATTATTGCCATTATTATTTTCTTGTGGAAAAAACAATTCTTCTGATGAGAATCTTAAAATCTTCAAATACAACGAATCCGCTGGCATCTTGACGTTAGACCCGATTTATGCCAAAGACCTTCCTCATATCTGGGCGTGCAACCAAATCTTCAACGGACTCGTCGCCTTCGACGATGAGATGAACGTGGTGCCAGCAATAGCAAAGTCGTGGAACATCAGCGACGACGGAATGACATACACCTTTGTTTTGAGAGATGACGTTTGGTTTCATGAGGATGAATGTTTTGTTTCTAAGACGCAAAGACGCAAAGACGCAAAGACGCAAAGAGATGAAGACTCTGTGACTCTGCGACTCTGTGACTCTGCGACTAGAAAAGTCACCGCACAGGATTTCGTCTATTCGTTTAACCGTGTTTTAGATAGAAAACTGAATTCTTCTGGAAGCTGGATTTTCGCTAATGTAAAAAGCCAACAGCCAACAGCCTTAGTTCAACAGCCAAAGTATGCATTTAATGCAATCAACGACACTGTTTTAGAGATAGAATTGTCACAGCCATTCCCAGCGTTTTTAGGGATATTGTCGATGTCGTATGCATCAGTCGTTCCTCATGAAGCCGTTGAATATTACGGAACAGAATTCGGACGACATCCAGTCGGAACTGGACCTTTCAAATATCAATATTGGAAAGAAGGAGTGAAGCTCGTCTTCAGGAAAAATCCGAATTATTTTGAGGTTATTAAAGACACAAAGACACAAAGACACAAAGACGCAAAGATTGAATCTGACTCTGCGACTCTGCGACTCTACGACTCTGAGTCTCTGAGTCTCTGCGACTCTGCGACTATAAGATTACCATATTATTTTGAGGTTATTAAAGACACAAAGACACAAAGACGCAAAGTCGCAAAGATTGAATTTGACTCTGCAACTCTACGACTCTACGACTCTGAGTCTCTGCGACTCTGCGACTCTGCGACTATAAGACTTCCATATCTCGATGCGATTTCAATAAGTTTCATCGTTGACAAGCAAGTGGCTTTCATGGAGTTTATAAAAGGTAAGTTTCACTTTATGTCGGGAATAGACGCCAGATATAAGGACGAATTGTTGACGCGAGACGGACAACTTCGTTCTGAATATGAAGACGAAATATATTTAATAAGAGAACCATATTTAAATACAGAATATCTCGCTTTCTTCCTCGGCGATGACGATACTTTGGGCAAAGACAGAAGCCTCGCATTGCGACAAGCCGTCAGCTATTCCATCGACAGAGAGAAGATGCTGCGATATCTGCGCAACGGCATCGGAACACCAGGAAACCAAGGAATCATTCCTGCAGGATTGCCGGGGTATGAAGACGCAAAGATGCAAAGACACAAAGACGCAAAGATGCAAAGATGCAAAGATGCAAAGATTGAATCTGACTCTACGACTCTGCGACTCTGCGACTCTGAGTCTCTACGACTCTGCGACTCTGAGTCTCTGCGACTCTGCGACTCTGCGACTTTAAACATCGGTTACCCATACAACCCTAAAAAAGCTGAGCAGTTGTTGAAGGACAACGACTTGATTGGTTATGAGTTGAAACTTTATACCACGCAAGATTATATCGACATCGCGAAGTTTGTGCAGTCGGCATTGACGGAGATAGGCTTGAAGTGCAGGGTAGAGGAGATGATGCCGGCGGCTTTGCGTGAGAAACGCGCTAACGGAAATCTTCCATTCTTCCGTTCTTCATGGGTTGCCGACTATCCAGATGCGGAGAATTATCTCTCTTTGTTTACAACGAATAACTTCACTCCGCAAGGTCCTAATTATACACATTATTCAAATGAGAAATTTGATGAGCTCTACCAGAAGTCGTTGACATGCAACGATATTCAAGAAAGAGCGAAAATATATCATGAGATGGACAGCCTCATGATGACAGAAGCGCCAGTCGTGATTTTATTCTATGACGAAGTGTTAAGATTCGTTAACAAAAACGTCGAAGGACTTGGAAGCAATCCGACGAATATGCTTAATTTGAAGAAAGTGAGGATTGGTTCATAATTCATAAGGTAACTTCTATAAATTAAAACATTGACAATCATTATATTGAAATGATATTTTGTTATATTTGTGATAAATTTGAAAATATATGAAATATCAGAAGAAAACAGAATCAGGCTTGTTTGAACAAGAAAACACATTGGAATCGTTATCGAAGATGGGGAATCCGCTTGTGATGTTGAAAGATGTTGTTGATTTTGAACAGTTTAGGAATGAACTTGAGAAGTTGTTTACAAACAACAGTAAGAAGAACAATGCAGGTCGCAAGCCCATAGATCCGGTTTTCATGCTGAAGGAGCTGTTTCTTCAGAGACTATACAACATCAGCGACAATCAGGTCGAATATCAGATAAAGGACAGGATGAGCTTCAGAGAGTTTCTCGACATCCAGAGCGTAGATGATGTTCCCGACAAGAAGACAGTGTGGAAATACAAGAATATCATGGCGAACGCAGGAATCGGCATAAAGCTTTTTGAGAAGTTCAACGAGCAACTTGCTTCGATGGGACTGATTGTCAATGAGGGAAAGATAGTTGACGCCAGTTTCGTAAGACACGCTGCCGCATCGAACATGTTTACGGCTTCATGGAACAGAGCATGAAGGGCCTGTTTTTCAGAGGAGTCGGGATAGTTAGGGCGACATTTTACATCGGATTCACAAATCTGGTCTATAATATGTGCAGATTGGTTTAGATAAAGAAGTACCATTCTGATTGGATTATGAATTAAATAATAGATAATCAATAAGTTACCACCAGATTTTTGTAAAAAAATATTAGAAAATGTTTGGATAATTGATAAAAAAATATAATCTTTGCGGAACTGAAAATAAATTAAATCCCCAGTTATGGGAATAATGCGGTTCTGCCCATAATTGAAGAGAAAAAAGTTAATAAATAGAACCCGCCTAAATTTAAAACTATAAAAGTTATGAAAAGAATAATTACCATCTTATTTGTATTCTGTATGTCGTTAATATATGCAGAAAAATCATATTCTCAAAACAAGACTAGAATAGATGTTACGGAAAAATTATCAATAGAAATTCCAGATAATTACATTAGAAAAGAAAGCAAGTCATGTTTGATAGATGCTGAGAATAAAAATAATGGTAATATAATACTTATAAAAACTTTAGAGGTAAGTGATTTTACCCCAGGATGCGTAAAGAAATCAATGGATACTTTGTGCTTTGATATTTCTGATGCAAAATTAATCAAAAAAGAAAAGGAAAAGTTTTATAGAATGGATGAGGATTATGTGAAAAAATATTATGAATTGGGAAATGATAAATTTATAACATATACATTCTATACAAATAAATATCCGTATTGTATTCTGTTTACATACAATAATGAGAATGAGTTAAAAACAATTGATGATATCATAGAATCAATTGAAATGAAAATGAATTTCTTTGGCAAGTTCGTTTATGTGTTTGATACATCAATATTTATAGTTTTGTTTTTATTGTTAGTAGGGGGAGTCACAGTATTAGCAATAAAAGATAGCAATAATCCTATTAGGAATGCAGTCATTTTTTATTTGGTTACTTTTGCATTAAGTTTTATTTTAATCCCATCGTGGGGGTTGTTATCTAAACTAATCTTTCCGTTAATAGCTTTTTTAGTATGTGAGGGCTTTGCGGAAGAACATGCAAAATGAAATAGAGCAGAAATTGAAAGTCAACAGAATCAGCCCTTGAAAGAAAAAGGCGCAAAGATTCAGTTATTCACTGGTGGTGATGCTAATTACCAATATTTAGGAACAGCTGTGATAGATAGTAAAAGCAGTTCTCATATCGCCTCGGAGAAATAGCTTTTTCAATTAGGACTTAGGAATGAATTTTAGAACTAATGCTGTTGGATTTTGGCTGTTGAGCTTTTTTGTCAACTTATAAAGGTTTTATTATTAATTCAATTTCTGCGTTAGGGATTGGAGCGGCATCCTTTGCGAGCGGATATCGGGAACGAGTTTTGGGGATGGGATTTGATACCATTCCCAATTCCCAGTCCCAGATTCCGTTTCCAGTTTAGCGAGCAAAGATATAGCGGAAAGCCCGACGGCAGAGCCGGAACGCCCAAAGAAAAGTCACCAAGGCACTAAGACACCAAGACGCCAAGGATGCGGCATGCTTAGCGTTTCTTTGCGTCTTTGCGAGAGGAAAATAGTTACTTTTTGCTCATAGCACGAAGCTCAATGCTCATGGCAAAAAATACCATAAAAAAAGTTCTTAGTTCATGGTTCAAAGTTCAAAGTTTTTCATTATCTTTGCACTCGTTTTTTAGAAGGTATAAAAAGATGATAAATATAACATTTCCTGATAAGTCAGTCAGACAATATGAAGCAGGTGTAACACCTCTCGATATTGCAAAGAGCATAAGCGAAGGCTTGGCTCGTAATGTGTTGTCAGCCAAAGTGAATGGCGTAATGTGGGATGCTATGCGTCCAGTTAATGAAGATGCAGAGATTCAACTCTTCACATGGAACGACCCAGAAGGAAAAGCTACTGTATGGCACTCATCAGCTCACTTGATGGCTGAAGCTATCGAGCAACTTTATACAGGCGTGAAGTTCGGCATCGGACCAAGCATAGAAAACGGTTTCTATTATGACGTTGATTTCGGCACAAATGTTATCACAGAAGAAGACCTCGCCAAAATCGAGAAACGCATGATGGAGCTCGCATCACAAAAACAAGCTTTTGAACGCGTCGATGTCTCTAAGGCAGAGGCTATGGCTCACTTCACAGAAAAAGGCGACGAATACAAACAAGAGCTTATCAGCGAATTAGAAGACGGAACCATCACCTATTATAAAACTGGTACTTTCACAGACTTATGTCGCGGACCACACATCCCTGACACAAGCTGCATCAAGGCTATCAAATTATTATCTATAGCTGGCGCATACTGGCGCGGCGACGAGAAACGCAAACAGCTCACTCGTATCTACGGTATCACATTCTTGAAGAAGAAAGAGTTAGAAGAATATCTCGTTCTCCTTGAAGAAGCTAAGAAACGCGACCACCGTAAACTCGGTAAAGAACTCGAACTCTTCATGTTCAGCGAAATGGTCGGTAAAGGTCTTCCAATGTGGTTGCCAAAAGGTACAGCATTGCGTCTCCGTTTACAAGAATTCTTGACAAAGATTCAAAAACAATATGGCTACGAGCAAGTCATGACACCTCATATCGGTAACAAACAACTTTATGAGACATCAGGTCACTGGGACCACTATGGTCACGACAGCTACCAGCCAATCACAACACCTGAAGAAGGTGAGGTTTATTTGTTGAAACCAATGAACTGCCCTCATCACTGTATGATTTACAAATGGCAGCCACGTTCATACAAAGACCTTCCATTACGTCTTGCAGAATTTGGTACAGTATATCGTTACGAACAAAGCGGCGAGCTCCACGGATTGACACGCGTTCGTTCTTTCACACAAGACGACGCTCATATCTTCTGCCGTCCAGACCAAGTTAAAGACGAATTCATCCGCGTGATGGAAATCATCGAAATCATCTTCAAGGCATTGAAGTTTGAAAACTTCGAAGCACAGATTTCTTTGCGCGACCCAAGCAACACAGAAAAATATGTAGGTACAGACGAAAACTGGGAAAGAGCAGAATCAGCTATCGTTGAAGCATGTAAGGAAAAAGGACTTCCTGCAGTCGTTGAATACGGTGAAGCAGCATTCTACGGTCCTAAGTTGGACTTCATGGTAAAAGATGCTCTCGGAAGAAGATGGCAACTCGGTACAATCCAGGTTGACTATAACTTGCCAGAACGTTTCGACCTTACTTATATAGGTTCAGACAACGAGAAACATCGTCCTGTCATGGTTCACAGAGCACCATTCGGTTCAATGGAACGTTTCGTGGCAGTATTGTTAGAACACTGCGCTGGCGACTTCCCATTGTGGCTCACACCAGATCAAGTTATGATTTTGCCTGTAAGTGAAAAATATCACGAATATGCAGAAAAACTCAACGAATTGTTGAAGAGAAACGAAATCCGTACATTGATCGACATGAGAAGCGAAAAGATCGGACGTAAGATCCGTGACGCTGAAATGAAGAAAGTGCCATACATGCTCATCGTCGGTGAAAAGGAAATGAACGAGAACGCAGTATCAGTTAGAAAACATGGACAAGGCGACCTCGGTTCAATGTCAGTTGACGAGTTCATCGCAATGATAGAGAAACAAGTTAAAGACGAACAAAACATAGGATAAATATAAAGATTGTTAAATTAATATAGGAGACACAAATTATAGCACTACCTGTTAATAACGGAAGAGGTCCTCAAAGAGGACAGAAGAACGAAGATCCACATCGTATCAACGAGAGAATCACATCACCGATGGTTAGAGTCGTTGGCGAAGGTGTTGACAACGAAATTCACTCAATCAAAGACGCATTGAGAATAGCAGACGAAATGGGACTTGACTTGGTCGAGATTTCTCCAAATGCTAATCCTCCAGTCTGTAAGTTGATGGATTATAAAAAATTCCTCTTCGATCAGAAAAAGAAACAGAAGGAAATCAAGGCAAAGACTACAAAAGTCGTTATTAAGGAAATTCGTTTGGGACCACAAACTGATGACCATGATTTCGAGTTTAAGTTGAATCATGCTAAAAGATTCCTCGAAGACGGAGCAAAGGTTAAGGTTGACGTATTCTTCCACGGACGTTCAATAGCTTATAAAGACCAAGGCGAGATTATCTTGTTGAAGTTCGCTCAAGCATTGGCCGATTTTGGCAAGGTAGAGTCGATGCCTAAGTTGGAAGGCAAGAGAATGCTTATGATGATAGCTCCTAAGAAATAATAAAGATAGACACTCATTTTAAAAAAAAGTATATTACAATGCCAAAAATGAAAACTAAATCCGCTGCCAAAAAACGTTTCAGAGTAACAGGCACCGGTAAAATCAAGAGAAAGCACGCTTATAAAAGCCACATCTTAAC
>JAZLAL010000106.1:0-2307 GCA_045613185.1 Bacteroidales bacterium
CTTTCGTTCAAGATGTCGAGCATCTCAAGGAATGAAGCTTCTTCAGGAATATTATCTACATTATATGTAACAAATTTACCTTTGTCTAAATTATTTTTCTGTCTCCAGATTTTTAATGTTAACTTCATAATGCAAAATTATTTATAGTTTCTTTGTTTAACCTCGACATTTTCGAACTTAAGTTGTTCTTTATACAATACTGGTTCTGCATCAGGACCTTGGTATTCGTAAGCAGCTACGAAGCTGTATTCTGCGTCGTTACGCATTGCTTCGCCGTCAGCTGTTTGGAATTCTTCACGGAAGTGACCGCCGCATGATTCGTTACGCATCAAAGCGTCGCGTGCCATGAGTTCGCCCATTTCTAAGAAGTCAGCAACTCTAAGAGCTTTTTCAAGTTCGTTGTTCATGCCTGATGTAGCAGGAACTTTAACGTCTTGCCAGAACTCTTTGCGTAATGCCTTGATTTCTTCGATAGCTTCTTTCAAACCTTTTTCGTTACGAGCCATACCGACTTTATTCCACATGATGAGACCTAAACGACGGTGGATTGAATCGACGGTTTGTTTACCGTTGATAGCCATGAGTCTGTTGATCTTTTCACGGATTTGTTTTTCAGCTTCCATAAATTCTGGAGCGTCTGGATTGAAACGTGGAACACCGATTTGGTCTGAGAGGTAGTTTTGCATTGTGTAAGGCAAGATGAAATAACCATCTGAAAGACCTTGCATCAAAGCTGAAGCACCGAGACGGTTTGCGCCGTGGTCTGAGAAGTTGGCTTCACCAGCAGCGAACAAACCAGGGATTGTTGTTTGTAATTCATAGTCAACCCAGAGACCACCCATTGTGTAGTGAACAGCAGGATAAATCATCATTGGAGTTTCGTATGGATTGTCGTCAACAATACGTTCGTACATTTCGAAGAGGTTACCGTATTTTTCTTCAACGACTTTTTGACCTAAGCGGCCGATAGCTTCTTTGAAGTCGAGGAAAACAGCGAGACCTGTGTTGTTAACGCCGAAACCAGCATCGCATCTTTCTTTAGCAGCGCGTGAAGCAACGTCACGAGGAACCAAGTTACCGAAAGCAGGATATCTTCTTTCGAGATAGTAATCTCTATCTTCTTCAGCGATGTCTTTAGCTTTGATTTGACCTTTAGCTAATTTGTCAGCGTCTTCTTTTTTCTTAGGAACCCAGATACGACCGTCGTTACGGAGACTTTCACTCATAAGAGTAAGTTTTGATTGGTAGTCACCGTGAACTGGGATACATGTTGGGTGGATTTGTGTGAAACAAGGGTTAGCCATCATAGCACCTTTCTTGTAAGCTTGCCATTCAGCTGAGCCGTTTGATGACATAGCGTTTGTTGAAAGGAAGAATACACGGCCGTAACCGCCAGAAGCGATAACGACAGCGTGAGCTGCGTAGCGTTCAAGTTCGCCTGTTACGAGGTTACGCATGATGACACCGCGAGCGCGACCGTCGACGAGAACGACGTCCATCATTTCACGACGAGCGTACATCTTAACTGTACCTTTTTCTATTTCTTTTGATAATGCGCCGTAAGCACCGAGGAGCAATTGTTGTCCGGTTTGACCGCGAGCATAGAATGTTCGGGATACTTGAGCACCACCGAATGAACGGTTAGCTAATAATCCGCCGTATTCGCGTGCGAAAGGAACGCCTTGAGCGACGCATTGGTCGATGATGTTATTACTTAATTCAGCGAGACGATATACGTTAGCTTCACGAGCACGGTAGTCACCACCTTTGATTGTGTCGTAGAAAAGACGGTATGTGCTGTCGCCATCGTTAGGATAGTTCTTAGCAGCGTTGATACCACCTTGAGCAGCGATACTATGAGCACGACGTGGACTGTCTTGGATGCAGAACACCTTAACATTGAAACCCATTTCACCGAATGAAGCAGCAGCTGAAGCACCAGCCAAACCTGTACCGATAACGATGATGTCTAATTTTCTTTTGTTAGCAGGGTTCACCAAGTTTTGGTGAGCTTTATAATTTGTCCATTTTTCTGCCAATGGACCTGCAGGTATCTTAGAATTTAATTCTTTCATAATATTATCCTATTAACCAACAATTAACCAATAATATAATACTACAACAGCGAATGAAGCTACGATAAGAGCTGCGATGACTTTACCGATGACTTCAATTCTGTTTTGCCATACATGGTTGCTCCAACCGATTGACTGCATAACGCTTGCTACGCCGTGTGCGAGGTGGAACCACAAGAATACTAACCATACTAAGTAGATGATTGAGTAAACTGGGCATGAGAATGTGTTA
>JAZLAL010000107.1:0-36746 GCA_045613185.1 Bacteroidales bacterium
TGTACATACATCACTCCTGAAGTAGCATCAGTAGGTCTCACCGAAGCAAAAGCTATAGCTGCTGGTTATGAAGTGAAAGTCGGCAAGTTCCCATTCACAGCATCTGGCAAGGCAACAGCATCTGGCAACAGAGACGGTTTCATCAAAGTCGTCTTCAACGCTGCTAACGACGAATGGCTCGGCTGTCACATGGTTGGTGACAACGTAACAGAAATGGTCGCTACAGCAGTACTCGGACGCGAGTTAGGCGCAAAAGGCCGCGACATCATCAACACCATCTTCCCTCACCCAACAATGTCGGAAGCAATGATGGAAGCAGCTGCTGCAGCACACGACGAAGTGGTACACCTATAAAAAGACGTAAAGTCACAAAGTTACAAAGACGCAAAGTTACAAAGACGCAAAGTATCAGAGTTTATAACTTTGAGACTTTGTGTCTCTGCGACTTTGAAACTAAGCTCAAAGCCAAAAATCATGGAGATAATTAAAACTTCTATAAAAGATTTATTGATAATAAAACCTGACGTCTTCAAAGATGAAAGGGGTTATTTCTTCGAATCATATAACAAGGAACGTCTTGCAAAAGAAGGTCTTACTATGGATTTTGTCCAAGACAACGAGTCAAAATCGGCGAAAGGCGTATTGCGTGGACTTCATTTCCAGAAACCGCCTCACGCACAAGGCAAACTCGTCAGAGTGATAAAAGGCTCCGTTATGGATGTGGCTGTCGACTTACGCAAGAACTCTCCTACTTACGGCAAGTGGGAATCTGTCGTTTTAAACGATGAGAACAAGCTTCAGTTCTGGATTCCAGAAGGATTCGCACATGGCTTCGTGACTTTGGAAGATGACACGATTTTTGCTTACAAATGCACCAACGTTTATAACAAAGAATCAGAAGGCAGTTTGTTATGGAACGACCCTGACATCAACATCAATTGGAATATTAAAAATCCAATTCTTTCTGAAAAAGACAAAATTTCTCCATTATTTAAAAATTTCGAAACACCTTTTAAAATATAAGTCATGAGAAATGCCAACGAGAAATGCCCTAGAAGTTATCTAGGATTAGCATTATTCGCAACATGTTTATTTTTCTTTCCATTAGGATTCTTCGCTATTTACAATGGTGCTTTAGTTAAAAAATATTGGGAATATGGAGACATTGAAGAAGCAAGAAAAAAATCAAAGAAAGCAAGAATGTGGAGTTCGATTACCATTGCAACTGGTTTAATATTTTATTGTATTTTCTGTTTTTTCACAGTATTCGTCAATGAATCTTTTAAATAAATAATTTCATTATATAACAACACTGCAATTTAAATATGAAAAACACGAAAGTTCTTTTTATAATAGCAGCAGCATCACTTGCAGCAATGATTATCATCACATTAACCATGAGCATCATTGCCATAAGAACTGCGAACAAACGTCCTGTCTCATTAGAACAAATCGTGATACAAAGTCACGACATTGAATTTTGCGAGGACATTTACTTTGCTGGCGAAAGAGTGCCGCTTGAAATGTTCAACATCAGAGAACGTTACGAAAGAGAACTTTTGTCAAACACATATTTCCACAGTAACACAATGGTGTTGCTGAAACGCTCAAAACGCTGGTTTCCAGTCATTGAACCTATATTACAAAAACACGGCATCCCTGAAGATTTCAAATATCTTTGCGTCATTGAAAGTTATCTTAGCAATGTCGTCTCTCCTGCCGGCGCAGCAGGTTTCTGGCAATTCATGAAAAGCACAGCGCAAGAATACGGTTTGGAAGTAAACAAAGAAGTCGACATGCGCTATAACGTTGAATTAGAGACAGAAGCGGCATGCAAATATTTCCTTAAAGCATACGAAAGATTCGGCAGCTGGACATTGGTAGCTGCTGCTTACAATGCAGGTTCTGCAAGAGTAGCAAAATTCATCAAAGAACAAGGCGTGAATTCTTACTACGACCTGCTAATGGCTGAAGAAACAGAACGTTATGTATTCCGTATCCTAGCCATAAAAACCATTTTCGAAAACCCTGAAAAACATGGAATCTATGTCAGCAACAGCCTGGCATACGAGCCTTATAAATATAAAACAGTCATCGTCAAGGAAAACATCAGCAACTTGGCTGAATTTGCCAAAGAACATGACATCACTTATAAATTGTTAAAAGTCTTTAACCCTTGGTTAAGAAGCAATTCATTAAATGTCAAGAAGGGAAAAGTTTACGAAATAAAAATCCCTAAAAAACCTTTCAACATGACTCACGGACACATCATGAATTTGATTGGCGACGAAGAATTCTTTGACAATGATTCCTTGGTTAACGGCGAAATTTAAAAATGAAAGATATCGAAAGAAATAATATATCAGAAGAAGAATTCTTAGAGATTTACGGAGCTAAGGAAAACAATCTCAAAGACATAAGTCTGAAGATACCGCGTGACAAACTCGTCGTAATAACGGGATTGAGCGGTAGCGGCAAGTCATCTTTGGCGTTTCAAACCATATATGCAGAAGGCCAAAGACGCTACATGGAATCATTGTCGTCTTATGCCCGCCAATTCATCGGAAATATGGAACGTCCGCAAGTAGATGACATCAAAGGATTGAGCCCCGTCATTTCTATTGAGCAAAAATCTGTCAACAAAAACCCACGTTCTACAGTAGGAACGATAACAGAAATATATGATTACCTGCGACTTCTGTACGCAAGAACGGCAGAACCTTTTTCTTATAACACAGGAGAAAAAATGGTTCGCTACTCAGAAGAACAAATCTGCGACATCATAACCAAGATTTATAAAAATAAAAAAATCAATATCTTAGCGCCTGTAGTAAGAGGACGTAAAGGTCATTACCGCGAGCTTTTTGAAAACATACGCCAACAAGGTTTTTTAAGAGTCCGCATCAATGGCGAGATAAAAGAACTTAACTACGGAATGCAGGTCGACCGTTATAAAGTCCATGATATCGAAATAGTTATAGACAGGCTTTTAGTCGGCGACGACAGAAGCAGAATCGCTAAAGCTGTCGAACTTGCATTCAAACACGGCAAAGGATTATTGTTCATTTTAGAAGAAGGACAAAGCGACGTTCGTTATTTCAGTCGCTTGCTCATGTGCCCTACGACAGGACTTTCATATCAAGATCCAGAACCTAACACATTCTCTTTCAACTCGCCTTACGGAGCTTGTCCGAAATGTAATGGTCTCGGCGAAGTCACAGTCATTGACATGAACAAGATAATTCCCGACATGGAGAAAAGCATCAAAAAAGGAGGTCTCTCTCCTATCGGTGAATATAAAAACTCATGGATTTTCAATCAGTTGGAAACATTAGGACTTCATTATGGATTTAATTTAGACACCCCTCTAAAAGAACTTTCCGAAGAAGCCTTGAACGCCATTCTTTATGGCAGCAGCGATGGATTCACCGTAACGAAAGAACTTTACGGAACAATGTCAACATTCACCGCAACATTCGACGGCATCATCAATTTCATCATAGAACAAAATGACGAAAATGCCTCTCCTGCAATAAAACGCTGGGCCACAAGCTTCATGAATGAAACACAATGCCCTGAATGTCACGGCGCTCGTCTAAAAAAAGAAGCTTTATATTTCAAAATAAACGACAAAAACATCTCCGAACTCGCCGAGATGAATATCGTAAATCTTGCAAAATGGTTTGAAGAATTACCAAAACATCTAAATAAAAAACAAAAAGAAATCGCGACAGACGTATTGGCAGAAATCAAGAAACGCATTGATTTTCTGTTAAATGTCGGCATCGACTATTTGAATTTAAATCGTCCTGCTAAAACACTTTCTGGAGGCGAAGCACAACGTATTCGTCTCGCAACACAAATCGGATCTCTTTTAACAGGCATTCTTTATATTTTAGACGAACCAAGTATCGGCTTACACCAGCGTGACAACCAACGACTTATAGAATCACTAAAGGAATTACGCGACATCGGAAACTCCATCATCGTTGTGGAACACGACAAAGACACCATGATGGCTGCAGATTATATCGTCGACATTGGTCCTGGAGCTGGCAAACACGGAGGTGAAGTCACTTTTGAAGGAACACCGAAAGAAACAAAAAAAGGCAAGAGCCTCACCTGCGATTATCTTAACGGCAAACGAGAAATCGAAGTGCCAAAGAAAAGACGCAAGGCTCGCAACGACGAATATATCATATTAAAAGGAGCGAAAGGTCACAACCTCAAGAACGTCACTTTGAAGCTACCATTAGGCATAATGACCTGTGTTACAGGAGTATCAGGCTCAGGAAAATCGAGTTTGATCAACGAGACGCTCTACCCTATCTTAAGCAAACATTTCTATCGTTCTGTAAAAGAACCGCTTCCTTACGATTCAATAGAAGGCCTGGAATTTATTGACAAAGTAATTGAAATTGACCAAGCACCTATCGGAAGAACACCTCGTTCTAATCCAGCAACATATACAAAAGTATTTGACGACATAAGAAAACTCTACGGAGAATTGCCTGAATCAAAAATCAGAGGATATAAAGCAGGAAGATTCTCTTTCAACGTAAAAGGCGGAAGATGCGAGACTTGCGGCGGCGCAGGATTACGCGTCATCGAAATGAATTTCTTACCAGATGTACAAGTCTTGTGCGAGACATGCCAAGGCAAGCGCTACAACAGAGAGACATTGGAAGTACGTTACAAAGGAAAATCCATCAATGATGTATTAAATTTAACAATCAGCGAAGCTCTTGTATTCTTTGAAAGCATTCCAAGCATAACACAGAAAATCAAAACATTAGAAGAAGTAGGTCTAGGCTATCTGACATTAGGACAAGCTTCGACTACATTATCTGGAGGCGAAGCACAACGCGTCAAATTAGCAGCCGAACTATCAAAGAAAGACACCGGAAAAACACTTTATATCTTAGATGAACCAACGACAGGACTTCATTTCGAAGACATAAAAGTGCTGATGGAAGTACTTAACAAATTGGTTGACAAAGGAAACACTGTTCTCATCATAGAACATAATCTGGACGTAATAAAACTCGCTGACCACATCATCGACATTGGTCCTGACGGCGGCGACAAAGGCGGAACCATCATAGGCGAAGGAACACCAGAAAGCATTGTCAAAAAAGGAAAAGGATTTACTGCAAAGTTTTTGAGTGAGGAGTTAGGAGTGAGAAGTTAGGAGTTATCTCAATCGAATTTTATCACCAATTTGCAATATGGTTTTTTCATCCATATCGTTCATTTTGAATATAGATTCAAGCTTAACAGCATAAAGACGAGACACATACGACAATGTCTCTCCTTTTTCTATCACATGATATTTATATTTTCTTGAAGCCTTATTTCTCTTTGGTTCTATATAAATAACTTCATTTTCATTAAAATATCTACGCTCACCTAAGTTATTGTATTTTATCAACTGATAATCATAAATCTCCATTTCGTAAGCCAGTTTATAAACATTATCGCCTTTTTTAGCATAAATAAACTTAACTCCATTATTTTCACGCACATAACGTCCATCATAAGCCTTATCAACGACTTCAGCCTCACTAAGCTTATAAGGACTGCGTATTTCTGAAACCGATTTCTTGTCCTTATCTTTTGTCTTAGTATTAGTTTTCGTCTTATTCGTGTTGGTATTTGTCTTATTGCTTGACTTTGTATTCGTATTATTAGTATTAGTACTATTTGTTTTATTATTAGTGTTATTCGTCTTATTTGATGTATTAGTATTTGTCTTGTTATTGTTAGTATTTGTTTTGTTATTTTTATTTACGGTTTTATTGCTATTGTTATTTGATTTAGCCTTATCTTCCTCCAACACGATTTTAGGACCTTTCAATGCTTTTTGGTCATATTGAGTCAAATCATAGGTTTCAATTAAGTTAATCAAGACGTTAGCATAGACTGGAAGAGTTGCGTAGCCAGCTTTTTTCAAGCCTTTTGCCCACCCTTTATAATCGGTGATTTTTAACTCAAAAAGGAATGCATAACGCTGTCCGTTTGCAAGAAACAGCGAGTGGTCTCTGTATGATTGGGCTGGAGAATCATAAACACGGAAACATTCACCTTTTGCATCGTCATCGTGATAAGTACGCTTGCCTTTCCAGCTGCTGTGACATTTTATACCGAAGTGATTGTTAGACTTTTTCGCCAGTTCGCTTTTTCCATTACCCGATTCCAACAGACCTTGAGCCAAGGTAATCGATGCTGGAATTTTATACTCCTGCATCTCCCTCATTGCGATTTTATTATACTTTTCGATGTAATCTAAAACATCTTGAGATTTCTGAGAATAAGCAACACCATGCCATAAAAAAACAGCAATTAATGACATGAAATATGTAAATAACTTAATCCTCATAATTTTTCGGTAAAAATACAAAAATAACGCGTTCACCAGTAATTTTATTTTATTTATAACGTTATAAACGTATATTTTATTAATTATTTTTATTGATAATATCAAGCATTTTCTTATCTTTGCTTGATTAATTAATATATGTATGGATTATACTATTGTCAAGAAATACTTTCCTGAAATAACTGAGAATCAATTATTACAATTCCAATCATTACAGCCATTATATGAAGATTGGAACGGCAAAATCAACGTTATTTCACGCAAAGACATGGATAGTTTTTACGAACATCATGTTTTACATTCATTAGCCATTGCCAAATATTTTCCATTATTACCTGGCATGAAAGTGATGGACGTCGGTACTGGTGGCGGTTTTCCAGGGATACCATTAGCCATTATGTTTCCTCAAACCGACTTTTTGTTAGTCGACAGCATTGGCAAGAAAATAAAAGTAGTTCAAGCTGTTGCAGAATCTTTAGGTCTTACAAATGTTACTGCAATTCAAGAACGCGTTGAAAAAGTAAAAGACAAATTCGATGTCATTACAAGTCGCGGCGTGACACGATTGCCAGAGATTGCAGGTTGGGTAGGCAATAAATTACGCATTCACAACGATATAGAAGCTGGCGGAATTTTATATTTAAAAGGCGGCGACATTGACCAGGAATTACGCGAACTTCCAAGAAACTGGAAACGCAAATCCACATCAATCACCAAATGGTATGCAGAGCCATTCTTTGTAGAAAAATATGTAGTTCATTTATATTAAAATTAAAAATCAACTTAAATAACAACTTATGAAAAAGCATTTATTATCATTATTGATGGTTGTATTATTCAGCCTCAATAGCTTTGCACAACAGCTTCCAATGGACCCTAACGTAAGATACGGAAAGTTGGAAAACGGATTGACATACTACATCCGTCACAATGAAAAACCAGACAACAGAGCAGACTTCTATATTGCACAGAAAGTCGGTTCAGTACTCGAAGAAGAAAACCAACGCGGTCTCGCTCACTTCCTCGAACACATGGCATTCAACGGAACAACAAATCTTCCAGGAATGACATTGAGAAACTACCTCCAAAGCAGAGGCGTTAAATTCGGCGAAAACCTCAACGCTTACACAGCAATTGATGAAACAGTTTACATGGTGACAAACGTACAGACAGACCTCCCAGGTTTAGTCGACACATGTCTCCTCATACTCCACGACTGGTCAAGCTTCATCGCTCTTGAAGAAGAAGAAATCGACAATGAACGTGGCGTCATCCTCGAAGAAGAACGCACAACAGGCGGCGCTAACAGACGCGCACAAGAAACATTATTCCCAATAATGTATCCTAACAGCCCTTACGGAGCTCGTCTTCCTATCGGAACAAAAGAAGTTATCGCTAACTTCACATACCAAGAACTCCGCGACTACTACAACAAATGGTATCGTCCAGACCTTCAAGGCTTAATCATCGTTGGTGACATCGATGTAGACGCTATAGAAGCTCGCATCAAAGAAATGTTCGCTGACATCCCAGCTCCTGTAAACCCAGCTGAAAGAACACGATTCATGATTGAAGACAATGCTGAACCTATCGTAGCTATCGCTTCTGACCCTGAATTAACATCAACAAGCTTACAAATATTCTACAAACACGATGTAACTCCAGACGAATACAAACAATCTCCAGATTATTGGATGTCACAGTATGTTCTCAATTTGATTTCTCAAATGCAAATCAACAGATTACAAGAACTTACACAAAAACCTAACCCTCCATTCGTTGGTGGTTACAGCTATTTCGGAGATTACTATTTAGCTCCAACAAAAGCTGCTTGGACAAGCTACGCTGTGCCAAAAGACATCGCTAGCATCGAAGAAGCTATCACAGCTTTAGTAGTAGAAAACAAACGTATGCAACAACATGGCTTCACTGCTTCAGAATATGAAAGAGCTAAAGCTGACTTCATGAAGAGAGTTGAAAGCGCATACAATGAAAGAAACAACACAGAAAACGAAAAACACGTTGATGCTTGTTTACAACACTTCTTACACAATGAACCAATGATGGACATTGAAACAGAATATCAATTATATCAACAAGTTATCCCTAACCTTCCATTAGAAGCTATCAATCAATTTGCCGCTCAACTCGTCAGAGAAGACAACCTCGTCATCACATTGACAGCTCCTCAAAAAGAAGGCGAAACACTTCCAACAGAAGAAGAATTGTTAGCAATGTACAACAAAGCTTACGCTATGGAAGTTGAAGCTTACGAAGAAGAAGTATTCGAAGGTCCAATGATCGCTAAGCTTCCTAAAGCTGGTAAAGTTAAGAAAGAATCATACAACGAAACATTCGGCACAACAGAATGGATTCTCAGCAACGGCATGAAAGTCATCTTTAAACAAACAACATTCAAAGACGACGAAATCAGAATGAGCGCATACAGCGAAGGCGGTTTGTCAGCACTTCCACAAGATGACCCTTACACACTCCAAAACTTAGGCGACATCATCACTTTAGGCGGCGTTGGTGAATTCAGCGCAATCGACCTTCCAAAAGTCCTCGCAGGCAAAAAAGCTAGTGTTTATCCAGGCATCTACACATACTCAGAAGGCATGAGCGGCTCTTGCTCACCTAAAGACTTGGAAACAATGTTGCAACTCACATACTTATACTTCACAGCACCACGCGCTGACGAAGAAGCTTTCCAATCAACAATGCAACGTACAAAAGCTATGTTGAAAAATATGGAATTAAATCCAAACCTCACATTGTCAGACTCATTGACAAAAGTATTATACAACGACCATCCATTACGTTTAAGAATGAATGTCGAAGACTACGACAAAGTTGACTACGCTAAAGCAATGGAAATGTATAAAGACCGTTTCGCAGACCCTAACAACTTCGTATTCACATTCGTAGGTAACATCGACGTTGAAACATTCAAACCTCTCGTTGAACAATACTTAGCTTCTTTGAAGAAAAACAAACGTACAGAAGACTGGAGCGACGTCGGTCTCGGCGTTGTTGACGGTGACTACTCAGCACATTACACAAAAGAAATGCAAGACCCTAAGACTTCTGTCTATATGATTTACACAGGCGACATGGAATACAACCTCTACAACAACATTTATATGGGTGTTCTTTCAGACGTTCTCGACATCGTTTACACAAAATCAATCCGTGAAGAACAAGGCGGAACATACGGCGTTGGCGTTATGGGTCAAATCAACAACAGACCAACAGAAGAATTCATGTTCTACATCGCTTTCGATACAAACGACGAAGTTTATGCAACATTGATGGACATCGCTAAAGCTGGTCTCAAAGACATGGCTGAAAACGGTCCAAGTCAAGAAAACCTCAACAAAGTCCTTGAAAACAAACTCAAGAAGAGAGTTGAACAACTTCAAGAAAACAGCTTCTGGACAAGCGTTATCAGCTCATTAGAAAGAGAAGGCATCGACTATGTAACAGAATACGAAAACATCATCAAAGGTGTTACTGTTGAATCAGTCGCTGATTTCGCAAAACAAGTTCTCAACGGTGACTTGAAAGAAATCGTTCAACTTCCAGTTAAATAAGCCATGAGCTATGGGCTATGAGCTATGGGCTTAAAAAATAAGCTCAAGGCTCATAGCTCACTTCTCAAAGCAAATAATTTGAATAATTTTAAACAATAATCTATTATGACAGAAAAACTTCAAACATTACGCGATTCAGCTATTGCTCGCTGGTCGGCTTTGTTACTCATCGCAATGATGATGTTCTTCGCTTATATGTTCGTCGACTTTCTCTCACCATTGAAGAACGCGTTAGAAACATCACTCCATTGGGACAGCACAACATTCGGAACTTATGCAGCGTCAGAATACTTCCTCAACGTATTCTGCCTCTTCCTCATCTTCGCAGGTATCATCCTCGACAAGATGGGCATCCGTTTCACAGGTCTTTTATCAGCATCTCTCATGGTTATCGGTGCAGGTATTAAATTCTATGCTGTCAGCGACCTTTTCATTGGCAGTGGATTTGAAGCATGGCTCAACTCATGGTGGGTTGCTCTTCCTGCTACAGCAAAACTCGCTTGCTTCGGCTTCATGATTTTCGGCTGCGGCTGCGAAATGGCTGGTACAACAGTATCAAAAGCCATCGCTAAATGGTTCAAAGGCAAAGAAATGGCTATGGCAATGGGATTGGAAATGTCAATCGCACGTCTTGGTGTTTTCGCAGCAATGTGGTTATCACCATTCGTATATGACAAATTCAACAATGTAATTTCTGCACCTGTTGCTTTCGGCGCAGCATTGCTCTGCATCGGACTTATATTCTACACAGTATTCGTATTCATGGATCGTAAGTTAGACAAAGAACTCACAGCAGCTGGCGAAGTGACAGAAGAAAGCTCAGAAGAAGAATTCAAGTTCAGCGACTTAGGAAAAATCTTCACAAGCAAGATGTTCTGGTTGGTAGCTCTCTTATGCGTATTATATTACTCAGCTATCTTCCCATTCCAAAGATATGCTCCTGACTTCCTCAACCAAACTTTAGGCATTGAAAACGGCGCACAGCTCTTCAGCTGCTTCCCAATCCTCGCTATGATTCTCACTCCTTTCCTTGGTGGTTTCATCGACAACAAAGGTAAAGCAGCATCAATGCTTATGATTGGTTCAATCATCATGATTGCTTGCCACCTCAGCTTTGCATTCCTCCTCCCAGCATTCCCATCCAAAGGTTTAGCTATCGCTATCATCGCTATCCTCGGCGTTTCATTCTCATTGGTACCAGCAGCTTTATGGCCATCAGTACCAAAGATCATCGATGAACGTATCCTTGGTTCAGCATACTGCGTAATCTTCTGGATTCAAAACTGGGGTCTCCTCCTCGTTCCTGTTATCATTGGTAAAGTCCTCGACGCAACAGGCGGCTACACAATGCCAATGATTATCTTCTCTTCATTCGGCGTTCTCGCTTTATTCTTCGGATTATGGCTCAAACGCGAAGACAAGAAAAAAGGCTACGGCTTGGAATTACCAAATATTAAGAAATAATTTTAAAATACTAGAACTCTAGAATTTTAGAACTTTAAAACAAAAAGCGAGTAGAATTTATTTCTGCTCGCTTTTTTATTTTTAGCCTGAAAGGCTCTAACAGATACAACGTCATGGCAACGCCATACGGACAAGGATGGCAACGCCATACGGATAAAAAAAAGACGCCTCAGATTTGAGACGTCTTTTGTGGAAACTGCTGGGGTCGAACCAGCGACCCCCTGCTTGTAAGGCAGGTGCTCTAAACCAACTGAGCTAAGCTTCCATTCTGTGTAAGAACCTTTCGTTTACGGGTGCAAAGATAGGAACTTTTCCATTACGCGCAACACTTTTTTAAAAATATTTTTATTTTTTCTTAATCTTATTTATATCAATAAGTTATAGTGATATTTTTATTATTTTCAAGTAATTATTCTTATTATTTTTAATAAAAAATTAAGAATTACGCCCTAAAAATATCACACTTTAGCAAAAGCAACGCTTTTTTCAATTCATAATGCATAATTCATAATGCATAATTATAATCATTCTCAACTCTTAAAGTAGAACGTTTCTGGATGCGACAAATCACGTCCCTACAATTCCGGTTCAGCGACCTTGTTCATTGCCAGCAGCCCATTTCTCGCAGCCCAAAGCGTTAGGGATTGGAGCGGCATCCTTTGCGAGCGGAACGGGATTTGGGGACGGGAAATGGGATTGGGATTTGGGGACAGATTTTTTTGAGCGAAATGAAAATTTAGCGAGCAAAGATATAGCGGAAAGCCCGACGGCTTTGCCGGAACGCCCAAAGAAAGTGTAGAGTGTAGAGTCAGTTTATAGTTTATAGTTTATAGTTTATAGTTTATAGTTTATAGTTTATAGTTCTTGGCTCTTAGTTCTTGGCTCTTAGTTCAAAAGCCTTAGTCCTTTCTAGTAATTCTCGCGAGGTAATCGTAATGTTCGCCTCTTCTGACGATTTCCATTTTAAATCCGTGAAGTTCGGCATAATTTCTCAAAGTATTTGCATCAATATAAAGCCAAGGGAACGGCTCGCCTTTCACATCGTCGTAACACATGGTATATTCAAGCTCGCCGTAATATTTGCCATCATTAGGCAATTCTATTATTCCGTCTTCGTCTTCGTAGAGATAGCAAAGATCAGAGGAGTCGCAGAGAAGCTGTCCATTTTCTGTCAACACCTTATCTATATGCTTAAAGAAATCTGGAAGCTTGCCCAAAGTACCGACGATTCCGATTCCGTTCATCAGCATCAATATCGTATCAAACTTCTCTTCCAGAGTAAAGAAATCCTGTTCTATCACATTTTTCAGCCCTCTTTCTTTCATCGTCTCGACGGAATAAGGAGAAATATCGATTGCGGTAACATCGGCTCCTTTTTCCTGAAGCCAAAGCGAATGACACCCGGAGCCTGCGCCCACATCAAGAGTCTTGCCTTTCGCCATTTTCAAGGCCTTCTGCTCTATCTTAGGCATATACCTAAAAGCACGGAATAATGTCGTTACAGGAATCTCATCCTCTTCAAACATAGGAGACAAAACTCTCAGTTTGCCATCACGGCGACCTTTATAAAAATCGGCAATCGCCTTGCCCATTGCATCAGTTTCTTTTTTCATATCTCATTTAAGCTATTAGCACCGAGCTATGAGCCACGAGCATTGTTAATTGTTAATTGCCCACCGCTCAAAGCTCATAGCAAAATTATAAATTATTTTCCGTATTTTTCTTTATAAAAACATAAAAAAATATTACCTTTGAAGACTTAATAAAACACGAATGATATGACAATAGACGAATCAAAAATTAGAGAAGCTTTTGAAGAAAAAACATGGGCAGAAATCAAGTCGCAAGACTCATGGTCTGTCTTTAAAATAATGTCTGAATTTGTCACTGGCTACGAAACACTTTCAAAGATAGGACCTTGTGTAGCCATTTTCGGTTCTGCCCGCACGAAACCAGACAGCAAATATTACAAGATGGCTGAAGAAGCTGCATATCTTTTGGTAAAGAAAGGCTTCGGCATCATCACTGGCGGCGGTCCTGGCATCATGGAAGCCGGCAATAAAGGCGCGCACTTCGGCGGTGGCAAGAGCGTCGGTCTCAATATCGTGCTGCCTCATGAGCAGAAGCCAAATCCTTTCATAGACCAGGACAAGAGCATCAACTTCGATTATTTTTATGTAAGAAAGACTATGTTCATGCGCTACGCCCAAGGTTATATCGCATTTCCTGGAGGATTCGGCACACTCGATGAATTATCGGAAGCCATCACTTTGATACAAACAAACAAACTCATCTCCTTCCCTATCATCATGGTCGGAAAAGAATTCTGGGAACCGCTCAACGACTGGTTCTTGAACTCTTTGCTCAAAGAAGGAATGGTGAGCGAAAGCGACTTCAAGATTTTCCATATCGTCGATACAGTGGAAGAAGCCGTTGCGATAATTGAAGAATTCTATCATAAATATGCGCTGAAACCGAACTTTTAATTAGCCAAGAGTTATGAGCTATGAGCTGTGAGCATTTCACAAAGCCCATAGCTCAAGGCCCAAAGCTCAAAGCAACAAATAATGCATCGTTACATAGAACTTCCTATTAATATAATAAGCATCGAAGGTGACGGTTTTCATCTTATAGCTGAGGGCCGCATCAACGGCAAGACCGCGCGTTTTGTCGTTGATACAGGTGCTTCAAGGACTGTCTTCGACAAGGATAAAATATTAAATTATATTAACAATCCTGAGTTTTCAGAGAAAGAAGGTTTATCAGCAGGCATTGGCGGAACCGACATTTCAAGTTTTATATTTAACATTGAAGAACTTAGTTTCGGCAATTTAAAAATCACAGATTATCAAGCCGTTGCAATGGATTTATCAAACATAAACAGTTCTTACGCAATGATAAAGATCCATCCTATCGACGGCGTCATCGGTGGTGATTTGTTAAGAAAACATAATGCAGTAATAAGCTATAAATTAAAGAAAATACGTCTTTTCCCAACTAAATAATTATGGCAAAGATTTTAGTCATAGATGACGAAGCTGCTATTCGTCGAATTTTACGCGAGATTTTAGAACACGAGCAATATCAAGTCGATGATGCCGCGTCTGCCGTTGAAGCTCTTCCTTTGGTAAAGGAAAACGAATACGATGCCATTTTGTGTGACATCAAAATGCCTCAGATGGACGGCATTGAATTTCTTGAAGAAGTGAAGAAAATCAACGATGTTCCTATCATCATGATTTCTGGTCACGGCACTATCGACACAGCCGTTGAAGCCATAAAAAAAGGAGCCTTCGATTATATTGCAAAACCACCTGAGTTAAACCGTCTGCTCATCACCTTGCGCAACGCTTTGGACAAGTCGAAACTGATGACGGAGACGAAAGTTCTCAAGAAAGCTGTCAACCGCAAATATCAGATGATCGGCAGTTCTAAGCCTATGATGGAGATTCACGACATGATTGAGAAGGTCGCTCCTACCACCGCGCGCGTGCTCATCGAAGGAGAAAACGGAACAGGCAAAGAATTAGTAGCACGCCAGCTGCATGAGTTGAGCAACCGCTCCTACGCTCCTTTCATTGAAGTCAACTGCGCCGCGATACCATCAGAATTGATAGAAAGCCAGCTTTTCGGCCATGAGAAAGGCTCGTTCACATCCGCGATAAAGATGAAAAAAGGCGACTTCGAACTCGCCAACAACGGAACTTTATTCCTGGACGAAATCGGCGACATGAGTCTACCAGCACAGGCTAAAGTATTGAGAGCCTTACAGGAAAATAAAATCACCCGTGTAGGCGGAGAAAGCGAAATCAATGTCAACGTGAGAATCATAGCCGCGACAAATAAGAATCTCAAAGAAGAGATACAAAAAGGCAACTTCAGAGAAGACTTATATCATCGTTTGAGTGTCATAATCATCAATGTTCCACCGTTAAGAGAGAGACTCGATGACATTCCAGAGTTGGTCAGTTATTTCGTTGAAAACATTTCTAATGAAATGGGAAAAGCAACGCCTACATTCACGCAAGATGCGATAGAAGAACTGCAGAAATATCGCTGGACCGGAAACATCCGCGAACTTCACAATGTTATAGAACGACTTGTGATTTTATGCGGAAATGAAATTAATGGAGATGATGTGAGAAAATATGTTCAGCCTTTGGTTAGTTAGAGTTAGGAATTGGGAGTTGGGAGTTGGGAATTGGGAGTTGGGTGTTGGGGACAAGATTTTGAGGATTGGGGAATAAAAAAACACTAGTATATTCGTGATATATTAGTGTTTTTTTGTTGATGAAAATTGTGGAGATGGAGGGAGTCGAACCCTCGTCCAAACAAGGAACACCCAGGCTTTCTACATGCTTATTTTGTTGTTAATTTTCGAGTCATGCAAGGAAACAAACACCCTAAACATAACCTTATCTCCTAAAGTTTCGCTATGCGTACGGAGCTTCCACATCGCTATCCTGAATTTGATGAGCACCTCGGACCCGGACCGGAATCAGGAAGATCCATCCGCGAGATGTCTCGTTCATCTACCTTGTAAATGAATAAAGCAACGATCTACTGTTCTTCGATCAAGCAGCGAGAGCGTAGTTATTTTCGCCAATTAATTTTTTGCAGTCAAGATTTATGAGCGTCACTGCGAGGCTCAGCATGCTTACATGACCATTCTACAAGCTGTCAAAACCGGTCATCCCCAAATTTCAATGAACTTCTTTGAGTCAACAGTCGACTGTCTTTGTGCATTTTTCAGACATTTAATTGTGTCTCAAAAATGAGAGTGCAAAGTTACACTTTTTCTTTCATATATAAAAGAACAATATTTAGGAAGTTTTGTTTCAGATCTTAATGAGTAGAAACGCGGCATGCCAGGTCCATACATTAAGGTCTATGCTCGCGCCATGGAATTTGTAGCCGCCAATGCGTTAGGGATTGGAGCGGCATCCTTTGCGAGCGGAACGGGATTTGGGGACGGGAAATGGGATTGGGATTTGGGGACAGATTTTTTTGAGCGAGATGAAAACTTAGCGAGCAAAGATATAGCGGAAAGCCCGACGGCGTAGCCGGAACGCCCAAATAAAGTGTAAAGTTGAGAGTGTAGAGTTTATAGAAAATTGAAAGTTGAAAATATTTTTTTGGTAAAATCAACAATTATACATTATTCATTATACATTGTTAATCAAAGCAACCCTGCTGGGAATCGAACCCAGATCTAAGGAACCGGAATCCTTTATTCTATCCGTTGAACTACAGAGCCTGATAATTGACTATTGACAATGAACAATTGACTGTTTAGGTGTACAAAGATAATATTTTTTCGAATAGGAATGGGATTTTTTTGGGACATGGGGATTGGGAATTGGGATTGGGATTTGGGGATTGGGACTCTAGATCCCATTTCCCATGTCCCATTTCCCATTTCCCACTACTTAATACGACTTTTCACTTTCTTTACAACGCTTGTCAATATTTTGATAATCCTTAAACAATCATTCAATAACGATTCTGCCAATTCAACAGTTACATAGTGACAATCTCTTAACAACATAAGCCAAAACTCGGTTTCACTAGCTTCTTTAAGAGCAATATTCATTTTACTTAAATAATCAGCATCCGACTGCGGATATCGCGATTCAGAAACATTCGCACCTATACTTGTCCCAGACCTTAATATTTGATTTGAAATCACATATTCTTTAGCATTATACCTAAGATGCTTGAACAATTCAACAATCCTTTTAGCAAAATCCAACGCCAAATCTTGAATCTTCATAATACGCTTCTCTTCCTCAGAAGCAAAAACAATCTTCATACTGGTAGTCATAATCTTAATTTTTGGTTACTTAAATTGGGATTTGGGATTCGGGAATTGGGAATTGGGAATTGGGAGTTGGGATTCCCTGTTCCCATTTCCCTGTTCCCATTTCCCAAAAGAAAAAGAACTACTGTTCTTTTTCTTTTATCATCACGTCAATCGCTCCTACTCCGAACTTCATTATCGACGCCATTCTGTTGCTGGTGTTTTCGTAATGTTTCAGTTCTTCGATGATGGCGTTTTTCAAGACTCCGTTGCCGACGCCGTGGATGAATGTAACTTTATCGTATTCATTTGTTATCGCGCTTTCCAGCATCTTCTTGAAATAGTTTATCTGTGTTCTGAAGATGTCGTTGCTCGACATACCTAATATATTATCGACTAGTTCTCCTATGTGAAGGTCGACGATGGCTTCACCTGGAGCAGTCTGATGTTTATCGATAGCGGCTTTCTCCTTGACGAGTTTTTGAGTAGCGACGGTTTTCTTATCGCCATCCTTCATCATCTTTGCCAAGTCAGTCTCTGTTTCTTTGAGAGCGACCAGACTTGAGAGATTTATCATCACAGCTTTTTCGCCTAACACTCCCGATTCGACATAGCTTCCGTCCTTGAAGAACCTGTTGCTTCTGAATGAGAATGGCGCATGTAACGGACGATATATGAAATCAGCTTCTTCTTGCGAGAGAATGACTTGTATGTATCCCTCGCACCAATATTCGATATCCTCACGCGAAATCGACTCAATCACGACTTTAGAATGCGGAGCGATGCTGCCATAATCGACACTGATATATTTTCCTTCTTCTTTGATATTAAAGCTATACAAAGCATCGGCAGGAGTATTGTTTACCAAAGCTACATCGAGCAATCCAGTGAGCAGCCACTGCTGGTCTTGAGGAATAAATGCGAGATACAATCCTTCTTCTTCGGCATTGCGGCCAAAACGACGCAGCGCACTCTTACGAGCATCGTCCATCTCTTTCTCTTCAATAATCTGTTTCTGCTGAATCTCCTTTTGTGCATTATCGACAATCTGCTGTCTCTTGTCAGGTCGTGAACGGAAGTCAAGGACCAGGTCGCTCATCAAGACAGGAATGTCGAAGCCATCTTCTATTGTCACTTCCACCATTCTAGTGTCAATAATTTTCTTCACTATACCACCGCCCGTGGAGTTAAGGAAATTCACTTTATCACCTACTTGAAATTTTTCCATTTTATTGTATTTTATTTGTTATAATCTCAATCTTTTTTACGAGTCTTTATTTCATATTCTAAAAGTATCAACTCATCTTTTTCTTTTTCATCTTCCGTTTCTATAGCATATAATTTTCTACGAGTATTGAATTCTTCATAAACTGCATCAACTATATTTTCCATTTGTTTATTTGAAATAGAACCTGTATTCTTTAACACTTCTTTATTTTGAAAATCAAGCAATGCATCCACATTTTTTCTCCAATAACCAAGAGTCAAATCTTTACGTTCTTTCACTCGTAATTCTGCCGAATCAAGAAACAACACCGTCAATCTATTCAACAAATCTATTTCGTCATCACGCAAATAATTTTTGGCTATGTAAATATCTTGCTTACGAACTATATTACCTTTCCAAGATGTCAAAGCCATATTAGGTTGATTAGCATCTGCGCGACTTACAATAAGTTCTGCCGCTGTTTTATTCGTAACTGCATATATCAATTTATTTTGTGTTTCTGCAAAAAACATCTGAGTTGCTTTGTCAGTCTTGTCGTAATCGCTACTTAACGACAACAGATCACGAACTTTTTGATAAAAACGCTTCTCGCTAGCACGTATATCGCGAATACGCTCTAATAACTCATCAAAATAATCTGGACGTCCGTCAGGGTTTTTCAATCGTTCATCATCAATTAAAAATCCCTTGACCATATATTCTTTAAGATTATGATTTGCCCAAACTCTAAATTGTGTACCACGTTTGCTTCGTACTCTGAATCCTATAGCCAAAATCATATCTAGCGAATAAAAAGTGACATTATATTTTTTGCCATCAGAGGCAGTTGTTAAGTATTCCTTAACAACTGAATCTAACATTAATTCACCGTCTTTCAATATATTAGATATATGCATACTAATATTTGGTATAGAGGTGTCAAAAAGTTCTGCAATCTGATTCTGATTCATCCAGACATTACCATCCTTGGCATAAAGTACCACTTTTGCCTTGCCATCGACCGTGTTGTAAATTATAATATTACTTTGTTCCATAACATTTTACTTTTGATTTTTATTCTCTTATTTCCATCCGCAAATTTACCGATTTTATCAAAAATATGAAATAAAAAATCGAAAGTTATTTGTGATGGAGTGATGGAGTAATGGAGTAATGGAATGATGGAGGAATGTATAAATTTAATTATGCATTATGAATTATGAATTATGAATTGAAAAAATCTTTAGTCTTTAGTCATTAGCCTTTAGCCTTTTTCCTATTTTTGCAAAAAATAAAAAAAAATGGAACGCCGTTTCAATAGTTATAACTCGTATTTCACTCGCATCTTCGGCGGTCGCGTGCAGAAAATAAGCATCGACGCTGGATTCAGCTGTCCGAATCGTGACGGTAAAATCAGTACAGGCGGTTGCTCATTCTGTCGCAACGATGCCTTTAATCCATCGTACTGCCGTCCTGAGAAAAGCATTCGCCAGCAGATTGAAGAAGGCATCGAGTTTCATCAAAGACGCTATCGTCGCGCAAAACAATATCTCGCTTATTTCCAACCTTACAGCAATACATATAAAAATGTAGATGAACTGGAAAAGATTTACAAGCAAGCATTGGAAGTGGAAGGCGTCATCGGTATCGTCGTCGGAACACGTCCCGACTGCATAGACGAAGAGAAACTCGCTTTGTTAAAAGAAATCAACAAAACGCATTACGTCATGATTGAATACGGCGTGGAATCGGTTTATGACGAGACTTTGAAGCGTATCAACAGAGGCCATGACTTTAAAACAGCGAAGAAAGCGATTTGTATGACACACGAATTCGGGCTTCCTTGCGGAGGGCACTTCATCTTCGGGCTTCCTGGCGAGACTCGAGAAATGATGATAAATGCCGCTGATATCATTTCCGAATTACCATTGACGACAGTGAAATTCCATCAGCTGCAAATTTTCAAAGACACAATCATGGCTGAGGAATATCTCAACAATCCTGAGGCTTTCCATCTCTTCACTTTAGAAGATTATATCGATTTCGTCATCGACTTCACCGAAAGATTAAATCCAGATTTGGTAATTGAACGCTTCGCCGGCGAAGTGCCTCCTCGTTATCTCATCTCAAAACCTTGGATGAACCTCCGCTACGACGAAGTCTTGAATCTTATAGAAAAAAGAATGGAAGAACGCAACACCTTCCAAGGAAAAAATTCAAAATTTAAAAAACTCAAAGACTCAAAAACAACTCCTAACTCATAATTCCTAACTTAAAAAAAAGATGTACATAAAATCCAACGACTTATTCAAAGAGACTCATCCTGAGAAGATATATGAAAAGATAGAGAAACCTATTATCATTGCGGATCATCTTCTGACTCCGGATAATATGGGTTCGATGATAAGATTAGCCGACAACATAGGTGCGTCGGAGATGTGTTTCCTAGGCATCGCTCCTACTCATAGCCTTTCGAAAGTAAAGAAAGCTGCAGCAAGCAGCAAGGATAATATAAAATGGTATTATACAGAAGATGATGATTTACGCAAGATTGTTGGCAACAAAAAAATCGTCGCCATTGAGACATCCGACGATGCAAAATGCATTTACGATTGTGAATTACCAAGCGACATCGCATTCATCGTCGGAAATGAAAGTCGTGGTATCAGAGAAGAAATCTTGCAGCAATGCGACAAGATTGTCTACATTCCTGTTCCTGGACCGACACGCTCATTAAATGTCAGCCATGCAGCAGCAGTAGCAATGTTCGAGTGGCAGAGACAGATGTTGAAATCTAAACTTTGATCTAAAGGAACTAAGAACTCTTTTTATTGCAGTGGGCTATGAGCTTTGAGTTGTGAGCAATTTGATGGCAAACCACTGACAATTATAACAAAAAAGAGTCGTTACAAAAAATGTAACGACTCTTTTTTTATCACGGCTGAAGCTCATAGCTCACAGCCCGAGGCTCATTGCCATTACTTAGCAACCACAACGCGTTGTACTGAGCTTTGACCTGCGTTGTCAACAACGTTGAAGAAGTAAACGCCATTGTCGTAAGCGCTCATGTCAACAACATTATTTTGTGTCTTAACAACTTTAACCAATTGACCAAGTGAGTTGTAAACAGATACAAAGTTAATGTTTTCACCTTCTACTGTAACAACGCCTGTTGTTGGATTTGGATAAATATTGTAATTGTTGCTTAAGATTTCATCTACGTTTTCACCACAAATTTGGAGTAACAATGGAGTTTCGAATAATTCATCTACATTGTTAACAGCTACAACGACTTTAGCTTCGTATGTTTTACCAACTTCGAGACCGAATGTATTGAAGTTGATTGTTGTTGTTGCTGTTTCACCAATTGGGAGGATACCATCAACGCTTTCTAATTCAGCCCAACCACCTAATACTGGATCGCCTGAACATGAGATGCGGATATGAACGTTACCATAAGGTTGTGAGAATAATTCATGTGCGAAATAGAATGGGCCTTCATTGCCAACACGGATAACATCACCATATGGAGCCAAGTTTTCTGGCATACCGTCGAATACCATTGGGTATGCTGGTTTTGCTTGTGTTGAAACAGGTTGCAACAATGATACTGTTGCCCATACATTGAAACCGCTTAAAGCTACTGGTTCATCTAATTTTGCTGTAACCCAACCACCTGTGATTTCGCTATAAGGAACTGTTTTTTCTGAGAGGCATTCACCTGGTTGACCGTTATAGCCTTGTCCGTAGATACGGAATACTACGTCTGAACCTTCAACGATACCGAAGCCAGCACCTTCTTCAATTTCTGCGAAAGGATAGCTTACATGTGTAATCATTGTACCTGCTACAGAACTTGCGTATGCTGAAGCTGGATACATAGCACCTAATTCAATGATTGATGGTTCTTGGAAGTTGAGACCTAATACTGTTGAGTTTTCGTTGATATCAGCATCGTAATTGATGAATTCAACTTTGCTGCCACCTTGACCTACACCATAGTCAATCCATGCTGTATAGTCAGCGATTGATGTACCTGTATTTTCAAATGTAACTTCAATTGAAGCGATGTCATCAGCCATTGACCATTGTCTGATTTCTTCATCCAATGTAACTTTTGGAGCTGTTTCACCACTTGTTTTTCTAAATGTGAAGTTATCTAAATAGAATTCTGAAGTTTTCAATGGAGGATAGAAGTTCATAGCATCGAGTTTACGTGTTAATGAACCATCATCATCGAAGCTACCTTTGCTCCATTGCCATTCAACAACTGGAGTTGTGCTTTCAACTGAATCAGTTGGCATTGTGCAGTAGAATGCTGCTGAGTCTCTGTCGATATCGATAACGAAACGGAAGTGCATCCAAGCGTCATATACGCAAGCGAGGTCTGCTACGCTATTGCCACCAGCGTGGATTGTACCATGACCTGGAGCTTGAACTTGTGTTTGACCACCGTCGTCTGTCATTTGAAGATAACCTTGCATTGCCCATGTTGAAGAACTACCTGCGAAATCATGGAGAATGTTGTAATAACCACTCTTGCCGTTTGGAACGTAAACGTCGAATTTAATTTCATAGCAACCTAATACATGATCACCTAAGAAGATAACTTGGTCGTTACCATATTTGAAGTGAGCAACTTTGTTACCATCTAAAGTATCAACAAAACCTTCTTCTTTTCCACCTTCTACACCTGACCATGTTGACCAGCAGTCGTTACCCTTTTCAGCGAGTTTGTCACCGATTGCATAGTTTTCGAATCTTTCACAGATCATATAAATAGAATCTTCAGCAGGAATTTCTGGAGTCTCTGGTACTTCTGGAGCTGCTGTTGTTGCAGTTGCTTTTGCTGATTTTTCTGATTCCAATTCTCCGTTGAGTGCTGTAACTGCATAGCTGTATTCTGTTGCAGCTGTCAATCCTTCAACTGTATATGTCAATTCTGTTACACCTGATTTAACAAGTTCATATTTATCTGTTGATTCTTCTTCAACAACTTCTGTTGTTACTGAATAGACATTGTAGCTTGTTGCAGTTTCTACTGCTTCCCATGACAAAACGATTGTTGTTTCACCCTCTGCTTTTGCTGTAACTACTGGTGCTTCTGGTGCTACTGGTGCTGGAGCTTCTTCTGTACCTGTTAAAACAACATCATCAATACAAATGTGAGAAGCATTAGAACTTGTATAATCTCTGTAATGACGGAAACCAATATACAAAGATTTACCAACTTTATCAGCAGCAACTTCTGCAATATTCAGAGTTATTGTTTCTAAAGTTGATTTGTTAATAATAGTATTTGAGTATATTGCTTCAAAATTTGTGTTATCTTCTGAAACAACAACTTCATAGTATTCACCTGAAGAGCTATAAGGAGCTTTTACTATCCATGTTAATACAGAATTTGAAGTCACTTTGTAAGCTGCTTCTGTTACTATGTAAGCATGTGGTTTGTAAGTAGAACTTGCTAACAAATCATAAGACATAGAAACCAAACAATTGCTTCCATTTGTACCTGTGTAGAATGATTGGTAATCAGCTGCATACGATGGCAATACAGGTGTAATAGCCCAACCATTACCGTAGTTACCTTCACCGGTAAATGTTCTCCATCCTGTCAATGCGCCGTCATCAAAGTTGTACGAGAACGACGTCTCTTGTGCCTTAACGGTAAACAAACCGAGTACGCACATCATTGCTAAAAGTAAAACTTTTTTCATAATGTTAAAATTTAGGTTAATAATTATAATTCTGTTTGAATAATCTAGTTTATTGTCGGCAAATTTAATATTTTTTCATAAAAAAAGCGATAAATTATTTATTATTTTTGCAAATATTTCATACTTCAAATCATAATTATAAATGACTAAATATCAACATATTTTCTTCGACTTAGACAATACTCTTTGGGACTTTGACAAAAGTTCAGCCATGGCGTTCGACAAAATCTATGATATTTTCAACCTTATTAATTATGGTATTCCTAGTTCATCACATTTTCATCACACTTATTTTGATCACAACAACAGACTTTGGGAGCTTTATCGTCAGGGAAAAATAGACAAGGAATTTCTGAAGACAGAACGTTTCCGTCTTCCGCTAAACGACTATGGCATAAAGGACGAAAAACTTGCCATCGATTTAGGCGAAAACTACACTGATTACGCAGCTCGTCTTGTTGCCCTAGTTCCTAACACATTGGAAGTTCTTAATTATCTTAAAGAAAAGAATTATAACATTCATTTAATAACCAACGGATTTCTTGAAGTGCAGTCGATAAAGATGCAAGCTTCTGGACTAGACAAACTGATAGACAAGTCATTCGTATCAGAAGTCATTGGTTTTAAAAAGCCTGATCATAGGATTTTCTATCACGCAATGGACAGTGTCGGAGCCTCTGTAGAAGAATGCGTCATGATTGGTGACGACTTATCCGTCGACATTATTCCTGCCAAGGAAATCGGAATGACACACATTTATTTCAACAGAAAAAAAATATCTCATAACGAAAAACTCGATTATGAGATATATGATTTGATTGAAATCTGTGACATTATTTAAATCACTGAATAGGGACGTATCGAATACGTCCTAACCTATAAATCAATCTTAGTGTCTCAAATAAGCCAGCACACTTATCTTTCCTTTTACCTTATCTCCTATTTTGACATTTATTTCAGAGTCTATAGGGAGGAAGAAATCCACTCTTGAACCGAAGCGAATAAGACCGAACTCCTCGCCTACTTTTGCAGTTGCGCCTTTATCCACGAAGCAAACGATGCGACGAGCCATCACGCCTGCAATCTGACGGAAAAGCACTTCTCTTCCTTGTTCATCTTTAACGACCACGGTATTACGTTCGTTGAGTTCTGACGACTTTGGATTTATGGCGAACAATTTCTTTCCTGGATGATATTTGTAATAACTCACCACGCCATTGATTGGGAACCAGTTGACGTGAACGTTATATGCCGACATAAATATCGAAATTTGTATTCTCTTGTCATGGAAATATTCCTTTTCTTCCACTTCTTCAATCACGACGACTTCGCCGTCTGCTGCAGAAACGACAGCATTTTCTTCTATCGTAGTGACTCTGTTTGTAGGAACTCTGAAGAAAGTGAAGCTCCAGAAAACGATTACGGAACAAGCTGCAGTCATAAATATCTGCAACAATTTAACTGGAACGAAAAGCCAGAACGCCGCTACTATTATAGCTGCGATTAATATTACTGTAGCGATAACACCGTAACCTTTTTTATGTATGTACATGATTGTCGTTTTAAATTAATAATAGGTAAATAAAGACGAAAGGCATCGCCATGAAAGTTGCGTCGAAGCGATCCAATATTCCGCCGTGACCAGGAATGATATGACCAGAGTCTTTCACGCCTGCATGTCTTTTTATCATCGACTCTGTCAAATCGCCGAGCGTTCCGAATACAACAACGCCTAGTGCAAGGAAAAGAACCTGTATGTCGGTCATATAATTATCAAAGAAAAATACATTGAGCACGAAACGGTTGAGGAAATATGCGAATAACATTGTAAACAAAGCACCGCCGATGCTTCCTTCTATTGTCTTCTTTGGAGAAATTCTTTCGAAAAGTTTATGTCTTCCTATTGAAATACCAGTGAGATATGCGAAAATGTCATTAACCCAAATCAACAAGAATGCGAACATCAAAAGCACCCAACCTTTATCAGTTCCCATCAAAGTCTCGTTATAAAACATCGTCATAATTCCGCAAGGCAAAGCAACAAAAATCATTGAAAGCCATGAAGAACCTATCACATCTATATAATTATGTTTTTTTGAAAAAAGAGCAATCAATAGTGGGATGTTAAAAAATATAGGCAAGACAAAAATACGAGTCTCTATCGAGTCTGGGTTTTGAGAATAAAGTGAGAGGAATACGTACAACATTATAGACATAGCTGGCACTATGGCATTCAATGACTTTCCTTTTTCGTGAGGATATAGATTAGCTATTTCTGCCGAGCCTGCCCCTACTACTGCTGCGAGCATGACAACTGCATAAAATCCGCCTAGAAATATACATCCTAAAACTATTACGACAAAAAAGAAACCAAATATTGTCCTCTTCCAGAATTCACCCATTTTTATTCAATGATTTACTTGTAAATATATTTTGCAAATTTAATATTATTAATCGAAATAAGCTAGACTTTTTTTCTTAAAAATTAATAACAACTCCTATTCCATAATTCGTTGCTATTGGTTGTATTTCAACGCTGGATATATTTCCTATTTTCTCATTAAATTTAACAACCCCACGACCTATGAAATAACCCAATGCCGCGCCGACAATCACGTCTGAAGCCCAATGTTCTTTACTAACAACACGACCTAAAGATGTCATCGTCGCCAAGGAATATGAAACGACTCCCACCCATTTCTTATCAGGATAGAAACCTGCGACTGTCGTTGCCAAGGCAAAAGAACGCATCGCGTGACCCGATGGAAACGAAGTGCTTTTGAACGATTCAAAAGGTCCCAACCAAGTCTGGCTGTTGACTGTTGACTGTTGGCTGTTGACCATTGACTGTTGACTGTTGACCATTGGCTGTTGACTGTTGACTTCCGAAGGACGAAGACGGCATGTGAGGACTTTAAGTCCTGCGGAAGCAACTTCGGCATAGACGAAACTTTGCAAGGCCGCCAGCGACATATTTTTAAGGCGGCAGTGGTCTCCTATCGCACCAACAGCATAAGTCAATGCAACAGTAGGAAGTATGAAATATTCTTCACCGAAGACATCAGTACATTTTGAAGCAGTGTTCCATTTTTCATTTCCGAATGTGCCGTCGACAAAGTCATATATTTCATCATCATAAACGAACGTCAATGTGGTCGCGGCTGCGACTCCTGCAAATGCTGTCCAGTCCTTCCAGTCGTAATGCAAAGGTTGCGCAAGGACTGTCAATCCTGAGTTCCAATATGATTTGAGGTATTTTTTGCTTAATAAACTCTCACATTTTATGCTGTGAGCCGTGGACTGTGAGCTATGTGCTGATTGACACTGACTCAGACTATCGACCACTGATAGTTGACAGCTGACAGCTGACAGCTGACAGCTGATAACAAACAGTAATATAAGAAATATCTTTTTCATTTTTAACATCCAATTGCTCACGGCTCATAGCCCACTACTCATAGCAAAAAGTTCTTAGTTCAAAAGTCAATAGCTTTAGTTCAAAGTTTCATTTTCGCCTCATCCCAAAGTTCATTCATCTCATCAAGGCTCATATCGACGAGCGACTTGCCGTTTTCTCTCGCTTTTTCTTCGACATAATTGAAGCGGCTTCTGAATTTCTTGTTCGCCACTTCGAGGGCGTCCATAGGATTGACTTTTATGAAACGAGAATAATTCACGAGAGCAAACATAAGGTCGCCGAACTCTTCAGTGATACGTTCCTTGTTTCCATCTCCCGTTCCCATTTCTCGTTCCCTGATTTCATCTTTCAGCTCTCTTATCTCCTCCTCGACTTTTTCCCATACCTGCTCTTTGTTTTCCCAGTCGAAGCCCACGCCTGCAGCTTTTTCCTGCATGCGATAAGCCTTCACGAGTTCTGGCAATGCATTAGGCACGCCGCCGAGAACACTTCTATTCTGTTCTTTTGTAAGTTTTATCTTTTCCCAATTATCAGCGACTTCTTCAGCCGTTTTCACCGAAGTATCGCCAAAGACGTGTGGATGACGAATTATCAATTTCTCGCAGATTCCATTGATAACATCGTCGATGGTAAATAAATTACGGTCTTGTGCTATTTTCGAATAAAAGACGATATGCATGATGATATCACCGAGCTCTTTTCTAACATCTTGATAATCTTCATCAACAATAGCCTGGCTTAATTCAAACACCTCTTCTATCGTGAGATGACGCAGACTTTCTATCGTTTGTTTTCTATCCCAAGGACATTCCACTCTGAGTCTGTCCATTATATCTAACAATCGTTGAAACGCTTCCATTGAACTTTGACTGTTGGCTTTTGGCTTTTGGCTATTTGTTTCCATATCTTTATTCATTTATTTTTTTTGCAAAAATAAAAAAATAAGTCAACGGTCAACAGCCAACAGTCAATGGTATTTTTTTATTAAAATATTCGTTAATAATCTCATAATTATTTACTAATTTTGCAGTATGAAAAAGGAAAGGTTATTATTGATTATTTTATGCTTCTGTTTTATCTTTAATTTGAACAACGAAGCATTTGCCACAGGCAAAAACGAAGGTGAAAACAAGTCACCTCTCATGGAGAATTTCATGAAAAACATGGAAGTCGATTTAAGACTCAGTTATGGCTTTTACATGCACCATCACTACGAGATGGAAGGCTACAGAGCTCACTTCCCAATGTTTGAACTATCGTTGCAGAAACAGACTTACGGAACATCTTATTGGCAACACTGCTTCAACTATCCAGCCGTCGGTGTTACAGCATTTTATTCTGGCATGGGAAACATTGACGTTTTGGGACAAGCATTCGCCATTTATCCTTACATCTACTTCCCATTCATTAAAGGAAACACGAATTTCGGCATCCGCTTCGGTTTAGGTCTCGGTTATCTTACTGAAAGTTACGACCACATTGAAAATCCATACAACATATGCATTGGTTCTGCTTTAAATGCCGCAGCAAGTATTTCATTCGACATTTCTCATCGTTTCACCGACAGATTTAAAATGTCGCTCTTCGGCGGTCTGCAACATTTTTCAAACGGCTGTACTTCAGAACCAAACAAAGGAACCAATGTACTTCGAGCAGGTCTCAGCGCGGCTTATATGATCAACGAACCTGTCGAACGCATCGACCCTTCACAACTCACAGAAAAGAGAACCATCGAATATCTCAAAGAATTCAGACCTGAGCTTTACGCTGGATTATCATACGGCTACAAGAGAATCGACTATAACCAAAAAGACTATACAACAGTATTAGATTTTGAAGTTTATGTCATGGAACAACTCACCAGACTCTTCAAATTAGGTCTCGGCTTCGACTTGATTTACGACAGAACCAACATACTTCGTAACATTAAAAGTGGCGAGACATGGACAACAGCTCAAATCATGAATCCAGGCGCACATGTCGTTGGTGAATTAGTCATGGGTAAAACATCTTTCATGTTTGTCGTTGGTAAACACTTCGGCAAATATATGCATACCGAAAAGAACTATCAGAGATTAGGTCTTAAGATAGATTTCCACAAACACATCTACGGCAAGGTCACTCTTACTGTACACCAATGGCACATTGCCGACTTCCTCAGTTTTGGTGTAGGTTTTAAACTATAATTATAATTCAAGATATTATGAGAAAAAGTAGAAGAATTATGAGAAAAGAAAGAAGAATTGCTAGAAGAAACGAGAGAAAAAACAATCGAAAAAACAATAGCAAGCTCAACAAAATGTTTAATGCCATCCGTCAGTTGTCTGAAATCAACCGTTCTTTATACATTATATTAATCGCGCTATTCGTTGCTTCATGCGAACCAGCACCTTTAACAAACGGAAAACCAGTAACAGAAACTCGTTGGTTTGACGAAGAAATCACCGCCATACATTTTTATAATGACATCAACGTGACTTTGGTTGAAGCAGACACTTTCAGAATTGAGGTGACAACAGGCGAAAACCTCATGGAAAAAATCACAAGCACTGTTGAAAACGGCGTTTTATATTTAAAGAATGAAAACATCCGTTATTGGTTAAGAAGCTACGACTATCCTTTGGAAGTTAAGGTCTATCACAACAGCGTCACACGCGTTAATTACGAATCATGGGGCGACTTAAAATCTGAAGGTTATATCAGCCAAGACACATTAAACAGATTCGATTTGATTGTATATCATGGCTCTGGACACATCGACATCGATATCAACTGCAAGACTTTGAACGTAGAAACACACGACGGAACTGCAAAAGTTACATTATCAGGATCTTCAGATTACACCGACATCTATCACAATGCAAGAAATAATATCTATGCGAAAGATTTGGTTTCTAAAAACGCAAAAGCACGCGCATATTACGAAGGATCTATATATGTCAACAGCACTAATAGATTAGAGGCATTGATTGATGACTACGGCAGCATTTACTATAATAAAGAAGTAAAAGAAACATGTCCTGTGGAAGGATATAGTAAAATCATAACAGACACTCCTGTTCCAAATTCCAGAGGAGTCTTTGAACCGTATAATTGATGGCTAATGACTAAGATATAGGAGCTGCTTTGAATGAAAGGCAGCTCTTTTTTTTAAACCATTGACTGTTGACTATTGACTGTTGACTATTGACTATTGACCATTGACTGTTGACTATTGACCATTGACTGTTGGCTATTGACTATTGACTGTTGAAGCACTGAAAGGGTGAAACAAATATAGGATAAGGCAACGCCTTGTTAGTTAGGAGTTAGGAATTAGGAGTTGAGGATTTGAGAAACTAAGGATTTGAGGAACTGAGGAATTGGGAAAGTCGTTTAAGCTTTGCGTTTCTTTGCGTCTTTGCGAGAGGAACACTAATAACTTCGTGAAGTTTCGTGAATGTTTTTTAATCCACTAATAGACACTAATCGAACACTAATAATTTGTGCCAATTCGTGTTTATTCGTGGATATAAAGAAAGAGACGTGTCAACGTGTGTTTATTTTTAAGGTAACGTTGACGCGTCTCTACTTGGTGACTCAATGTCTTGGCGACTTGGAGTCTTAATATCAATAAGCTCTTGCGAATATCACGCGGCGTTTTGAAGGCTGACCTGAGTAGATGCATTTGCCATCTTCGTAGTCATCGTCCAAAGGAATGCAGCGGATTGTAGCTTTTGTTTCTTCTTTGATCTTTTGTTCTGTCTCTGGAGTGCCGTCCCAGTGAGCGTAGACGAACATGCTGTTTTCGATTTGAGTCTTGAAGTCTTCCCAAGTATCGACTTTAACAGTTCTTGATTGACGGAAGTCGAGAGCTTTTTGGAAGATATTGTTTTGGATTTCTTCGAGAAGATTTGTGATGTAATCTTCGATGCCGTCGATTGTAACAGAGCTCTTTTCGAGAGTGTCGCGGCGAGCGATTTCAACAGAGTTGTTTTCCACGTCGCGAGGGCCAGCAGCGATACGTACTGGCACGCCTTTGAGTTCCCATTCAGCGAATTTGAATCCAGGTTTTTGAGTGTCGCGGTCGTCGAATTTCACGCGCATTCTTCTAGCTTCGAGGCGTTTCTTCAAGTCATCGCAGTAGTTGAGAACTGTTTCTTTTTGTTCATCTGTCTTGTAGATAGGAACGATAACCACTTCGATAGGAGCGATTCTTGGAGGAAGCACGAGGCCGTTATCATCTGAGTGAGCCATGATGAGAGCGCCGATAAGACGAGTTGAAACGCCCCATGAAGTAGCCCAAACATATTCCAATTTATTTTCTTTATTCAGATATTTAACATCGAAAGCCTTAGCGAAGTTTTGTGCGAGGAAGTGAGAAGTACCAGCTTGGAGAGCTTTGCCGTCTTGCATCATAGCCTCGATACAGAATGTTTCTTCAGCGCCAGCGAAACGTTCGTTAGCAGATTTGATACCGCGGATAACAGGAAGAGCCATGTATTTCTCAGCGAATTCTGAGTAAACGTCGAGCATCTTACGAGCTTCTGCCAAAGCCTCTTCGCGTGTAGCGTGAGCGGTGTGACCTTCTTGCCACAAGAACTCAGCAGTGCGGAGGAAAGAACGGGTACGCATTTCCCAGCGGACTACGTTAGCCCATTGGTTGCACAAGATTGGAAGATCGCGGTAACTCTTGATCCAGTTGCGATATGTATCCCAAATAATAGTCTCAGAAGTAGGACGAACGATGAGTTCTTCTTCGAGTCTTGCGTCTGGGTCGACGACGACGCCAGCACCATTAGGATCATTTTTAAGACGATAGTGTGTTACAACAGCACATTCCTTTGCGAAGCCTTCAACGTGGCTAGCTTCCTTACTAAAGAAACTTTTAGGAATAAACAATGGGAAATATGCATTGACGTGACCTGTGTCTTTAAACATTTTATCGAGAGCATCTTGCATGAACTCCCAGATTGCATATCCGTAAGGTTTGATAACCATACAACCTCTAACTGCAGAATTCTCTGCTAAATCAGCTTTAGAAACAAGATCATTATACCATTGGGAATAATTTTCTTGACGAGATGTTAAATCTTTTGCCATCTTAATTTTGGTATAGTATTTGTATATTTTTTAAAGTGCAAAAATAAAAAAAAATTGTACATATTTATAATTTAAACACTATAAAAATGGAACGCTTCAAATTTTTAATCATCGCTTTAGGAATTCTGTTAACATCCTGCTCCACAAGTAGTAATGTCATAAAAGACGACGCTTATTTTTCACCTTACTACCAAGATGGCAAAGCTGATAAGGAATTAGTCGTATCTGAAAACGGCACATTCAACACTTCAAGCATCAGCAGCAATTCCCAATATGATTATCAGGCATATTACAGCGAAAGCACAATACAAAAAAAAGCTGAGCCAACATACGAAAAAATTGAAACCGTAACCGATACCAATGGCGTAGTTTACACTAGTACAGAAATATATTACGATGACAGTTATAAAAACGCATCCGACTACGGCTATCTCGAAGACACTTATGATTATTACTACGACGATGACAATGACGACTGGAACACAAGTGTTTATGTAGGTTTAGGTTATCCATACGGAACAACAATAGGATTCGCTTACGGTTATCCTTACTATAATCCTTATTACTATCCTTCATATTATTATAATTGGCACTACAATTGGTGGTGGAGCCCTTATTATTACTATCCACACTATCATTATCCACACTATTACTATCCTTTATATCCTCCACACAAGCCTGGTCATGGAGGACACAAGCCACATCCAGGAGGAGGTCTCGCTCCTGCTCCAAGCAAGCCTAGGCCAAACGAACAAGGAGGTTTACATGTTAGTGGTACAACTAGCAGACCTGTCTCAGCAGGATTAGCTCCATCTTCTACATCAAGACCTTCGAGCGTTTCCAGAGATAAAGACAGGCCTTCAAGCATGACACGCCCATCAAGTGCATCTCGTCCTTCAAGCAGTTCTGCCATAAGACCATCTAGCAGCTCTCGTCCATCAAACAGCTCTACAATAAAATCTTCATCATCCTCATCAGAACGTAAATCATACGCTCCAGCAAGTAGCAACAGACAAGTACGTTCAAGTTCGGAATATGTAAGACCAAGCAGCTCATCTTCAAGCAAAAGCAGTAGCATCAGCAGACCAAGTAGCTCATCTTCAAGCAGAAGCAGTAGCATCAGCAGACCAAGCAGCTCATCTTCAAGCAGAAGCAGCGGAAGCTTCAACACCGGTTCCTCAAGCAGAAGTAGCGGAAGCTCAGTTGGAGGCGCTAGAGTCGGCAGCGGAAGACGTTAAAAATCAATTGTTATGAAAAAACTTTTTTTGACATTATTAGCTTTGGCACCTTTATTAATTAAAGGGCAAAGTGTTTATGACGTCTACAATGTATCGACATCATATTACCAAGGCACTGCGAAAAGCATGGCTATGGGTAATGCCATGGGTGCCGTCGGACAAGACTTCTCCTCTATCAGCATCAACCCTGCTGGTCTGGGATTATTCAGGAAACCGACATTCACATTCACACCTTCCATAAACACCATATTCATAGAATCCTATGCCAATGGAGGGAAACCTAGTTCTGATTCAAAAGCTAATTTATCAATAAATAACTTTGGCTATGTAGGCATCAACAAAGGCGAAAGCAACATCGTCACATGGGCTATCGGCATGAACAGAACCAACAATTTTAACACTCGAACGAACTTTGACGGATACAACTACAACAACTCCTTGATTGATGCTTATTTTGCAGAAATAATCGACAATGAGATATATAATGAAAGTGAATTAAAATCATACTCCCCTACATACATATATCCATTATGGGAAACATATCTTATTAACTTTGAACAAGATGGAAGTCTAAGCACGCCCGTTCCAGAAGGCGGATTACAACAATTGAGAAATGTCAATTCCCGTGGCGGCACCAACGAATGGACTGCAAGTTCTAGCATCAATTTCAACGATAAAATCTTCTTAGGCATTTCAATCAACATGCCACTTTTATCTTACAGCAAGAGTAGCATTTACGAAGAAAAATTCGAATCTGGCTCACAAGAAGGAACCTGGGCGCAAGAAGAAGCATTATCCACCACAGGCTGGGGATTAAACAGCAAATTAGGTCTCATCGCCCACCCTTGCAGATGGCTACGCATCGGCGTCGCCTTCCACACTCCAACAATATACAACATAACCGATAGCTGGAGAACGAAAACCACATCAAGCCTCGACTTCGGCAATTTCGAATACATCGTTCCAACATCTTATTTCAGCTATTCCTTAGTGACACCATGGAGAGCCAACGCCAGCGCAGCATTCATCTTCGGCAACTTCGGAATGATAACAGCTGATTTTGAATATGTTGATTACAGGAAAATAAAACTCTCTGATTCAGAATATGATTACAGAGAATATAACAAATCAATATCAAACACATTCAAGCCAACGATGAACTTCAGATTAGGAACTGAATGGCGTTACCAAAGCTATTGTTTCAGAGGTGGTTATTCATTATATGGAAGTCCTTATGGAATAAAACACTCTGATTATATGAGAAATGCCATATCATGCGGAATAGGATACACTCGTCATTTTCTAACAATCGACTTCGCTTATGCATACACGCTGCAAAATCATAATTACAACTTATATTCTCAATACACAAGCTATTATAACGAAGTTGCACCAAACTTAACAGTCAACGAGAAAACAAACATTCATAGCCTTGTAGTTTCTTTGAGATTGAAATTGTATTGATTTAAAAGGAACCTTGGGCGTTCCGGCAAAGCCGTCGGGCTTTCCGCTATATCTTTGCTCGCTCCGCTCGCAAAGGATGCCGCTCCAATCCCTAACGCTCTGGCTGCGATAAATAATAAATCGCAAATCCAAAGTCAGAGTCAGTGTTCAGTGTCAGAGTTCAACAAAAAAGGTTGCCAATTCAATTGACAACCTTTTTTAGTATATGTTCTTAAAATCAATTTGCTTCTGATTCGTTGTGATACATATCAACGATATCTTGGTCGATTAAGATACGGCCGCAGTATTCACAAACGATGATTTTCTTGTGCATACGGATATCGAGTTGGTGTTGTGGAGGGATTTTGTTATAGCAACCGCCACAAGCGTCACGTTCAATCTTAACAACTGCCAAACCGTTGCGAGCATTCTTTCTGATGCGTTTGTAAGCTGTGAGAAGACGTTCTTCAATAAGTTGTTCACTTTCTTGTGAGCGAACCATGAGTTCTTGTTCTTCTTTTTCAGTTTCTTCAACGATTGATGACAATTCGTTTTTCTTGAGTTCTAAGTCGCCTTTGCGTTCTTCAAGACGTGTGTTTGTTTCGTTCAAAGAAATCTTCAACATCTCTGATTTCTTTGTTGCATCGTTGATACGTTTTTCGCAAAGTTGAATATCTAATGATTGATATTCGATTTCTTTTGTCAATGACTCATACTCACGATTGTTGCGAACGTTATTTTGTTGTTCTTCGTATTTCTTGATGAGAGAAGTAGCTTCTTTAATCTTGTTTTTATATTCAACGATGTCGTTAGAATATTTTTCCAATTCTTCGTTGAACTTAGCGATACGAGTTTCCATACCTGCTATTTCGTCTTCGAGGTCTTGAACTTCGAGAGGTAATTCACCGCGGATGATACGGATTTTATCTATCTTAGAATCGATCTGTTGTAAAGTGTACAATTCGATAAGTTTTCTTTCAACAGTAATTTCTTGTTCTTCAGCGTTGTGTTTTAAGTTTTCCATATATCTATAATAAATTTAATATTAAACAAAGTAATTTACGGAGTTCGTATTCACCCTCGAAATTTGGACTGCAAATTTAGGATTTTTTTTGAGAATAATATCAGCAAATAATTGTTTTGTGAACTGTTCTGTTTCAAAATGTCCTGCATCAACGACAAGTATTTCATTATCAGCATCAAAGAAATCATGGTATTTCAAGTCAGCTGTAATGTAAGCATCTGCACCACAACATTTTGCATCATTCAACAAGAATGCTCCTGAGCCACCGCATATCGCCACTTTTTTGATAGGCTTATTGAGTAATTCAGAATGACGCAACGCACCTACATTTAGTTTTTCCTTAATTAATTTTAAGAAATCATTCTCTGACATTTCTGT
>JAZLAL010000108.1:0-2283 GCA_045613185.1 Bacteroidales bacterium
GGTTTCGCTGGGAAAAGTTTATCTTTCCATACAGTTTGGGGATTCTAAGTCGGAGCCACCTTTGTTCGAGGTTAATGTAGTGGATCCTATTACAGTAAAACTTCGAGCGTGGGTTATTGGAAATGGGAATTCCTGGCCTAAAACAGAAAGTCAAATCAGGTCAATGGTTTCTCAGGCAAATGACATATATGCACAAGTTGGTGTCACTATTGATCTTGTTGAGCCTATAGTAATGACGAATATACCTGCGGCATATAATGTAACATTGGGTCCTCCTCCAGCAGGGCAATGGAGTGCAAGTGAACTCCTTGATCTTTATTCGTATAATGAAGGCTTAGAGTGTTATATTGTAAATGAAATTTCTGATTCTCCTAGGGCGAAAGGAGTGAATGGAAGTTGTGGTATGATATTAAGGCGTGATTCTGATGGTATTGCGTTGTCTCATGAAATAGGACATTCTTTTGGGCTGATAGATGTTTATAATGACAATTTTCATGCGACTAATGCGTTAGTTAATCCTGTTTTTATAGATTCTTCTGAGAAAGTAAACGCAGAAAAAACACCTTTTGACTGGAATTATGGTTGCATTGGTAAAAATGAAGGAGGAAGTCGTTTTTATAAGAGAGGAACTTCTATTTCATCGTTATTGCCTAGATTGTTGATGTTTGGGATTGATGCTGATACTAGTGAGATGCGAGACATTTCGCATGGAGAAATATATGGTGTTTGGCGCGATAAGACTGATATTGATAACAATGATGGTTGGAAAAAATCATTGGCGCCGATAGGATTTTTTAACAATCCAAATATAAAGACGAATCCAACTCATAAATAGAGGTTGTATATGCGAAATATATGTGTGTTAATATCGTTTTTAATTATTAATGTTGTTATTGTGAATGAGCTACATGCAATTACAACAAATTCTATTTTAGAAACTAAAATAAAAGCATCCTTTCTTTCGTCAACAGCCGCAAATTGTGATTATGATGAGATGCTTGTTTTGCAAAGGAAAGCGATAGACCTATGCGGTGGGGATAATAAATTAATTTCAAGGATTGCTATTCAAATTGCAGAAGAATATCCAGATAGGATATCTTGGGCAATAAATATGGTCGCAAAATACGGGTCGTCGGAAGACGTGTCTTTTTTAGAAGGTTTTACAAATAGTTATGATTATGCGGCGAAATCGACTGGTGCGATTATACACATTTCAGGTGTTTCAAGTAATACAATTAATATGGTTGATCATGTGATGGATTTAAAGTTAAAAGATGAACATGATAAATATCTTTTATGTTCTGCTTTATTTCATAAGACAAAACATCAGTCGGCAAGGGGCGATGCCAGAATGCTTGTCGTAGAGTCTTTGAAGCGATATATGATTCAAGTGCCATCATTGGGAGCCTGGGCAGATGAGTTTGTTGTATCGCTTGATCCTCAGTATGAAAATAGCGATGAAAGAATGAAACTTCTAGAAGCGATTTCAGAGAAGAATCCTCATGATTTTCATCGACAACATGCAACAAATGCTGTAAGACGGATAAAGGCATTTCGTGAAAAAAAGGTGAGTAAATAATGGCGAGGGGGACTGTCCCCCAATGTGTTTAGCATGAGTGAAAGGAGAAATATGAAAAGAATATTAATGTTAGGGATGTTTTCTTTATTTCTGGTCTTTGATGCATTATCGGAGTCGATGTCAGATGAAGAGATATTAGCGATCCTTGCCACAGTACAAAGAGGAGGGTGCGATCTAGATTTGTTTTCAAGTATGTATAAAAAGGCAATTGCGGCGTGTAATGGTGACAAGGAACGACTTTCTCGTCTTTTTGTTAGGTTGGCAGTAGAAAAGCCACGATGTAAAAAATGGGCGATAACGAGTTTGTCTACACATGGAACGGCATCTGCATTGCCTTTTTTATATTCTCAAACAAATGACGTTCGAGTTTGTGAATCTGTGGCGTATGCGGTTGTTAATATAGAAGGAGTTACGTCTAATTCGATCGCTATTGTAAATAAGGCGTTTAAAGACCCTCCAAGTAATAGTAATAAGAAATATGCTATTTGTGCATCAATACGAAAGAAAGCTTTGTTAAGCCCAAGGAATTCTGTTGGAAGGAATCTTGCGATAGAAAATCTTAAACGGTATGCCAAAGAAATTCCATCATTAGCAGCCTGGGCCGATGAGTTTGTTGTATCGCTTGATCCTCAGTATGAAAATAGCGATGAAAGAATGAAGATTCTTGAAGAAATTGCAGAGAAGAATCCTCATGATTTTCATCG
>JAZLAL010000109.1:0-7420 GCA_045613185.1 Bacteroidales bacterium
GACAAACACATGATTTTCATGACAGTCTACGGCAGTGGCAAGGAAGAAATCACATTCAAATATTATGATATAAACGCAGATGCGATTGAAAATGTAACTTCAAGAGAAGAAATCGTATTCGCTGACAACGCTACATACGGCTCAATCGAAAATGCGATAGTCTTGACATGCGGAGTGACAGGCATCGGAGAAAATGACACAGAAACTTTGAATGTTTATCCAAATCCTGCAAATGTCAACGCAGAAATCAGTCTTGGCACTACATACGACAGAGTTGAGGTTTACAATGCAATCGGCGTGAAGATTGCGGAATATGCAGATGTCAACAGAATCGGCGGCATCGAGGCCGCAGGTGTCTACGTGATAAAGGTCACAAATGACGATGCAACGAGAAACTGCAGAATAGTAATACGATAAAACCCGTGGAGACGTCACAATGTGGCGTCTCTTTTTTTATCCACGAAAAAGCACCAATTCACACGAAAGATATTTAGTGATATTTCGTGCAATTTGGCGGATAAAAAACATCCACGAAAAAGCACCAATCCACACGAAAGACATTTAGTGATATTTCGTGCAATTTAGCGGATAAAAAACATCCACGAAAAAGCACCAATCCACACGAAAGACATTTAGTGATATTTCGTGCAGTTTAGCGGATAAAAAACATCCACGAAAAAGCACCAATCCACACGAAAACATTTAGTGATATTTCGTGCAATTTAGCGGATAAAAAACATCCACGAAAAAGCACCAATTAACACGAAAGACATTTAGTGATATTTCGTGCAATTTAGCGGATAAAAAACATCCACGAAAAAGCACCAATTCACACGAAAGATATTTAGTGATATTTCGTGCAGTTTAGCAGATAAAAAACATCCACGAAAAAACACCAATCCACACGAAAGACATTCAGTGATATTTCGTGCAGTTTAGCGGATAAAAATAAGGGACACATTCGACGTGTCCCTTATTTTATTTTTAATTAAGTCCTAGCATTTTATATCCCATTTCGTTGAGTTGCATTGCCATTCCCATGAGGTAGAGCTGGTGCAAGCATTCTAGATAAGCTTCAACGGCTGCTTTGGTGCCATGTTCGATGTTTTGGTTACGAAGAAAAGTATTTGTGATACAAGCACATTCAGCCACGATATCTGTGACTTTCTTGCATTTATCTTCTTTAAATCTGAGGACTTCTTCAGGAATATATTCATCCATTTCGTCGAATCCTCTTTTTTCGCGAAGGGTTTCGTAGATGTTATCCTTGAAAGAATATTTTTCCCAGTTAACGTCCCAGTATTTTGCCATTGCCATTCCGACGAACATGATCCATCCGAGAGAAACCATTGGATATTCGTTATATTCTCTGACACCGTCAGGCATATAAGCATTTAAGATATTATCCCATTTATCCTCAACGTCTTGGCAAATAGGGAAGCGTTCTCCTACGACGCCTTCCTGACGAAGATATTGCAATAATAACACTTTTAATTTCTCACCAAAATTTTCCATAATCGATACTTATTTGTTTTTATTTCCTTTTGATAATTCGTTATATAGTTCACAAATTTACGAAATATTATAAAAGCAATGGATGTTTCATAAAAATAATTCTATCGTTGTTCAGCTTTAATTATCATAGATCTAAATACTAAAACCGCTATCACAAAATACACAGCGCATTGAACCCAGAGTGTAATCATCTCAGGAACGACATTACTTAAATCGCCTCCCATGCCGTCGAGTTTCACGAATGCTAAAGTCGCGGGAGCCGTCGGGATAATGTAATGGAATATCTTCCAATGCCACGGCATAAGCTCCAAAGGGTAGGAGATACCCGTTAAAAAGACGAGCGGAACCGACATAAACACAATGAAAAACAAAGGCGTATCGCCGTCGGTGTATAAAGGCGACAACGAAAGACAGAAGAACACACTGGCGAAAAGATACGGAATCATCATGATGATAATGTCAAGAGAATCACCCAAATGCGGAAGGTCGAAAATCAAAGGCAACAAACCCAAGAAGAAAACAGCAAACACACTATAAATCATCACATTAGTAAACGCCTTGCCAAAAACGATTTTAGCAGAATTACAAAAACCTACAATCCAACGACTCTGTGACTTTGTGACTCTGCGACTTTGCGACTTTTCATATTCCTCTCCACACCTCATCGCTACTGTAATCATAAGTGTCTGAAAGATAATGATAACCATGACAGGCGGAATGAGATATGTGCCGTAGCCTTCTGATGAATTATATAATGGCTCGTTCACGATATTGACGGCCTTGTCGTTTGCAAGAAACAGAACGTCAATCATATTGAGCGACTCTACCATCTCAGGAAGTAACTCGCTATTGATATCCAAAGAAGCAAAATTGACAGCCTCATATATATTAAGATAATCCAGGAACGAAAGCGTGGAACCGTAAACCACACATTGAGCCTGATTACCTCTCATGATTTCTTCTTTCAATTCACTCGGAATATAAAGAAAACCAACGATTTCCCTCTCGATAAGCATACGCTTCGCCTCATCGAAATTCATCGTCTTTGAAACGATCTTCACCTGCTGAGTAGCGTCGATATAATCAATGAAATGCCGACTCAAATCAGATTGCGACATATCAACGATAGCAATCGGAGCTTCTTTATAAACATTGGTGTTATACAATAAGTTATAAAGAAAACCATAACCAACATTACCCAAAATCAATACAATCAAAATCGGGATATTGGTACCAATCGCCCTGAATTCATTGGATATTATTTTGATGATTTCGTTCATAATTTTGACTATGAGCTATGAGCTATGAGCCATGAGCTCTTTTTTTAGGAAGATAAAACTTCATTACTTCATTACTCCATCACTTCTCAGCTCAAAGCCCGTAGCTCGCAGCCTTGTACTTGTGTTTCAAAATCACTGTCGCCAATATTATCAAAATGTTAAAAGACATTAAGACAAGGAGATGGTCCCAGTAATAGATAAAGGCGTGACTTTCATAGCGAAGGTAGTCGGTCATCACGACGAAGTGACGAATCGGGAAGAAGTACGATAGTTTTTCGAAGAACGGGTACATCGCGTTTACGGGGAAAGTCACGCCGGCAAAAGTGGCTCCCAACGAACCGAACATCGAGATGAAACTGATGATTATCGGTAAGTTGGGATATATAGAGAAAAGGAAGATTGCTATAGAACAGGTGGCGAGAATGAAGAGAACGCATACCGCTATTATTGCAAAAATGCTAGAACTTAAATCGAATTCCAATACGTTAAACATCAGTACGTTAGCGAATATAGCCACCGACGAGAATATTATAACGTAAGGAAACATCTTGCCTAAAACCACGTTTATGAATTTTCTGTTTCCAGCTATGAGACAGTCTCTTATCTTTCCGTTTTTGTATTCAATGCCGAAAGAATAAGCAATGTTAAGTAATATTAAGATTTGGAACAAAACCCAGAAATACGGAAATGTGAGATACGAAGTGTAATTCAACGACGGATTGTAGAGTGGGTGAGCGCTGATGCTTATCGGCGAGGCGATGCTTTCCACAGTCTTCTCGTCGATGCCGAGGAAATTTGCAGACTCTTGTAATGGATTTACAGCAATGATTCTTAATACGTTAAGAAAACCTTGTAGCACCTCAGAACCGACGCTTAAAAATGCGTAATGATAACAAAGAGTGAGACTAGTGTTTTTGTTGGCATTGACGTCAGATTCGAACTCATTCGGTATTATGAGATAACCGTAAATCTCCTTCGAGAGAAGAGCGTCGCGAGCCTCGGCGGTGTTAGCAACTACCTGTGTCACACGAATTTCTGGCACCGCCGAGCATAGCCGCGTGATGTTACGCGACATACGGCTGTCGTCCTCATCCACGATGGCGACAGGAATACTGTCAATCATGCCATCACCGAAAATCGTCGTCATGAAAAACAAGGCAAACAAAGGAAAAACCAATGCCGTGAAGAGATACAACGGCCTCGAAGTCAAGACCAAACACTCCCTCTTCACAACATTCCAAAAACCACCTTTCATAAATTTATAATTCATAATGCACAATTCATAATTTTAGACTCACTTCGACAAGCTCAGTGACCAACTCCTAACTTTTAATTGACTAGACGCAGCAATTACATATTGTTAATATTTAAGGTGTAATTGATACGTCTCTACATAACTCCTAATTCCTAACTCCTAACTAATCAGCCACAGCAATTACATATTTTTAATATTTAAGGTGTAATTGACACATCTCTACCAGAACTCCTCAGTTCCTCAAATCCTTAAATCCTCAATTCCCAACTCCCAATTCCCCATTCCCAACTCCCAACAAAACCGTCATCCCCGCTCTCAATCCTTCCACCTTCGTCGCCGGAACCGCCTGTATCTCAAAGGTTCTCATGTCATAACCACCAGTGTCTTTCGTCGCTTTCCATGTCGCGAAGCTGCCGAGAGGCGAGATGTAGTTGATGATGAAAGGCACCTCCTTCAGACCCAGAGCCGGGATGTAACACAGTATCGTTCCGCCCATCTTGAAATGCGGCAGCAAATCCTCGCGCACGTTAAGGACAAGGTACGGATTGTCGATGTCGATGACTGTCATGATGTTAGTTCCTATTGAAGTCAACTCGCCAACATTCAATGAGATAGATGCCACTTCGCCAGATATTGGCGACGTCAGACTAGCGTCGTTGAGCAGCGCTTTCACCACCTCGCTGTTGTTCTGGGCTGCCACTGCCATCGCCTTCGCCGACGCCTTGTCCTCTTCCTGCGCGCCCTCCAGAGCTAGCTGATACTGATAATACGCCGCGCGCTCAGCCGCCAATGCCGACTTATAAATCGCCTCCGTCTCGTCTCTTCGCTGCAGGCTCACGATGGAATCCTCGTACAAAACCTTGATTCTCTCGTACGTCGTCTTCGCCAGTTTCAGGTCAGCCTTAGTGCCGTCCCACAACTCCTTCGTTATGGAAACCAGCTGCTTACGCGAGCCAGCATCGATTTTGTCACTCTGCAAAGACGCCGCATTCTCCAAAGCCTTCTGCGCCTCATATTCCGCAATGACCTCCTTCGAAACGATGCGAACCAAAGTGTCGCCCTTGCCAACACGCTCGCCTTTTCTGACCAAAATACTCTCAACCCTTCCCGGCAACAAACCAGAAATATTATACTCCTCAACCTCAATCTGACCCTGCAAAACAACCTCCTTATCCCTCATAAGAAAAATCCCCAGAATAGATAATGTCAATATTATCAATAAGATAACCACAAACAAAACGAGTAATATTTTATTAGAAGCTTTCATGTTTTTTTGCATTGAGCCCTGAGCAATAAGCCACGAGCAGATTATTATTAATTGTTAATTTTTATTCTTCATTATAATCACCCTCAACTCATAATTATGCATTATGAATTATGAATTATGAATTATGAATTGAATCTTGGGCGTTCCGGCTATCGCCGTCGGGCTTTCCGCTATATCTTTGCTCGTTTCATTCCCGTCTCGCTCTCCAGACTCGTTCCCAAATAAATCCCGTCCCCGTTCCCAAAAACCGTCCCCAAAACTCGCAAAGGATGCCGCTCCAATCCCTAACGCACCAGCAGCTACTAATACTAAAGCACTGCTCATAGCTCATAGCTCACAGCCCAGAGCCTAAAAACGATTCAAAATATTCCGGAATCCCACACAAACAACACAAATTCGCCAGAGCGATGTCATATTCGAAATATGTCGTCAGCAAAAGCAAGTTCGTCTTGTTGACAAGGTTAAGAGCGTCAAGCACTTGCTGTGAAGTGCAGAGTCCCTCGCTGAACGATTTCTTCCTGATGCGATACACTTCTTGCGCGAGTTCCAACGATGACTGCAGTTCCTCCGCATTGATGCAGGCTTGTTTCAGTTTAGCATACCATTCATCCACAGCGACTTCCAAATCATTTTTCAACGACTGCTGTGTCTCCGCGATGATTTCGGATTCTATTTTTGTAAGTTGTATGTTACGTTCTCTCGCCAAACCGTCGAAGATGTCCCAGACAAGATTGACGCCGCCGATAGTGTTGGGAACCAAGTTTTTAGGAACCTGATAAGAAGCGATGGTCTGCTTGCCGTAAATGGAAATCACAGGATAATAATTCGACTGACTCAATCGTAGATTCGCCTTCGCGATGTCATCGTGCAAATCAGCCTGTTGAAAGACGTAAGCATTCTCTTTCATCATATCCTTGAACCACTCCAACTGCGGATATTTCTCATTGATAAACAGTGGAGTAGAGGTGATTATTGGCTGTTGGCTATTAGCCATTGACTCTTGACCATTACCCAAGGACTGTTGACCGTTGTCTGTTGTCCGTTGACCCAATAAAAAGGACAGCGCCTCTCTAAGGACTTCCGCTTGATTTTCAGCGTCTTTGAGATTTCTCTCGCTTTCATCAAGAGCGACTTTCACGATGAGGCGTTCAGCCTTGTCGAACATGCCGATAGCTTCCATCTTAAGAGCCTGTGAATAATGATTATCAGTCATAGCGTGAGTCTCTTTCAAGACCTTAATCATTGACTCAGCGAGACTTAAAGAAAAATAAACATTAGCGAGTTCTAGATATTTAGTAGCGCCAACAGATTCTTTATTGATTTCCGATAAAGCCTCGTTGCTTTTAGCCAACTTATTGGCGTACAACCTTTTCGTACCAGTAAAAATAGGATATAGAATTTCCAAGTCTATTGAGCCGAAGTCATCTTTAAATATTGGCACCTCGAAGGCAAGGTCGCCGAGGCCGTTGGAGATATAGTTGAGAATCTCAGGTACGAGAGGCGTTTCGGCATATTTTTCCTTAAAAGGCTTAAGCAGAGAAGCATATTCTTGAGAGACGCCGATTTTATTCGACATCAAGGTGTAATCGGCAGTCATTGTGATAGTAGGAAGCCAGCTCGCATTTATCAGCTGCGACTGACGTTTTGCGAGCAGCGTACTTTTCTCAGCAACTTTTATCGTGGCGTTGTTTACAAACATCATATCGGCGGCCGTTCGGAAATCAATGCCATTGTTTCTATCCAACTGACTGCCGACAACCGACTGTTGTCCGTTGACTGTTGTCTGTAGACATAAAAATAATATGAAAAAGTAAAAAGGTTTCATAGATCCAGATTTGTGACCTATAAACCGATGAAAGCGCGATATTGTTTGAAGAGATTGAAAATAAATTTATAATAATAAAAACTTTAGAATTAAAGTACAATGTTCAAACATCTCCAAGTTCCTTCTCGATATCTTCAATACTTGGCAAAGTGCTTTTGAAATCTTTCGGAAATAATTTTGACAACTCGTATTCTGAAACTCCCAATGGATTATTATATCCTTCAAGAGCATAATGAGCCATCACCTCATCCTTATCCTTACAAATCAGCAAACCAACA
>JAZLAL010000110.1:0-4820 GCA_045613185.1 Bacteroidales bacterium
GTCCACCTCTTCCCATTCCGAACAGAGAAGTTAAGCCCCGCAGCGCCGATGATACTGCATCAACTTGTGGGAAAGTAGGTCGTCGCCACCCCATAACGGAAGCCTCAGCATACAGCTGGGGCTTTTCTGTTTTTATACGCACGCCTTTCCCTGTCTCCGCGTATCACACGTATCTGCACGTATCTCTTTCAGATGGAAATCAGATGTCACTGTCAGAGTTCAAAAAGAGAATCTCTCGCAATGGCGCGGAGCGACGCAGAGAGAATCTGCACTTGACAGTTAACTTTCAGTTTTAAATTTTCAATTGCTCATAGAAAAGTTCAAAAGCCAACAGCCTTAGTTCAGGAGCATCCAATGCGTTAGGGATTGGAGCGGCATCCTTTGCGAGCGGATATCGGGAACGGGTTTTGGGAACGGGAAATGGGTTTTGGGAATGGGTTTTGGGAAGCGAGATGGGATTGAGGCGAGCAAAGATATAGCGGAAAGCCCGACGCGAAGCGGAACGCCCAAAGGAAGGAATTAAGGGTATGAGGAACTAAGGAATTGAGGATTTGATGAAGTCATCTAGACTTTGAAATATGTGGATAAATAAAAAAACGTCGTCTATAAATCTATAAACGACGTCTTGGTGTCTTAAAATCGTCGGAGTGGCCCGACTCGAACGGGCGACCGCTTGCACCCCATGCAAGAATGCTAGCCGACTGCACCACACCCCGAAATTAATTCATAATGCATAATTCATAATTAAATTTACATTGCGCATTATGAATTATGAATTATTTTTCCCCGTAGCTTGAACCATCGAAGCAGTGCATGCAGATTTCGTCTTTTGAGACGCCGATAGCATCGCGGATGATGTCGATGGTGTTGAACTTCAATGAGTCGACACCGATGTGTTTTCTTAACATCTCAACGAGATTTGCATATTGTTTTGTTGTATGGTCGCTGTAATATTCTAAGTTTTTGTAAGCGTCGCCTTCTAATTCCTTGATGCAACGGCGTGTAATCAACTCCATGTCTGTCTTTGAGTTAGAGAAGTTGAGGAAAGGACAGCCGTATAACAATGGAGGGCAGCTGATTCTGATGTGTACTTCCTTAGCACCGCATTCGTACAACATCTTGACGTTGTCGCGAAGCTGTGTACCGCGTACGATAGAGTCGTCGCAGAAAACGACTTTCTTGTCTTTTAATAATGAGGCGTTGGTGATGAGTTTCATCTTAGCCACATGTTCTCTTTCTTCTTGTGTTACAGGCATGAAGCTGCGTGACCAAGTAGGAGTGTATTTCACCACACTTCTTACATAAGGAATCTGCTTTCCGTTAGAATAACCGATTGCCATACCGATGCCTGAGTCTGGGATTGGAGCTACGTAATCGACATCAACGTCGTCGATTTTACCCATTGCATAGCCGCCGTTATATCTCATATTTTCAACGAAGCTGTCGTCGTAAGCAGCTGCTGGATAACCGTAATAAATCCACATGAAAGAACACATCTGGCATTTTTTATTAGGAGCCAACAATTGTGTATAGCCTTCTGGAGTTACCTTTACTATTTCGCCTGGACCAATCCATCTGTCTGTCTTATAATCCATATTGACGTAGCTATGACTTTCAGTAGCAAGCACATAACCGTCATTGTCTTTACCTATTGCGATAGGAGTACGGCCGAAGCGGTCGCGGGCAGCGATGATGCCTTCAGGAGTGAGAATCAACATTGAGCAAGAGCCTTTGATTTTGTTGAAGACATTTTGGATGCCATCGACGAAGTCTTTGCCCTGAGTGATGAGAAGCGCGACCAATTCAGTAGGGTTGGTGTCGCCGCCGCTCAATTCAGCGAAATGCTGTTTGTTGTCGAGACATTCTTTTTCAAGTTCTTTCAGATTATTGATTCTAGCTACGGTAACGATAGCGAATCGTCCGAGGTGAGAATTAACAATAATAGGTTGTGCGTCGGTATCGCTGATTACACCGATACCCATGTTGCCATGGAACTTTGCGAGGTCAGAATCGAATTTTGTTCTGAAATACGCACCTTCGATGTTGTGAATCGAACGATAGAATTTGTTGTTATCAACTGTTGCTAAACCTGCACGTTTTGTGCCAAGATGTGAATGATAGTCAGTACCATAGAAAAGATCAGAGATACAAGTTCTCTTTGATACTACTCCGAAAAATCCGCCCATTATTGTTAATTTTTATTAAGATTTAATTTTAATGACAAAAATATATATTTTTTAAAAAAATCCACACAGAAATTTTATGTTTTTTGTCGTATATTTGCAAAACTAAGGTTAAATCGTAAATTATTTATAATCAATAAAATTTTCTATGAAAAAGTATTTATTAAGCATTTTTATGTTTTTAGCTGTATTCAGCACACAGTTAAAAGCTGACGAAGGTATGTGGTTACCTTACAACTTAAGCAATCAAAGTCTTTATGAGATGCAACAACTCGGTTGCCAACTCACAGCAGAACAGATTTTCAACCTCAACCAGCCAAGCGTTAAAGACGCTATCGTTCAATTCGCTAACGGTTGTACAGGCGAACTCATCTCTCCTAACGGATTGTTACTCACTAACCATCACTGCGGTCTTGGCTACGTTCAAGCTCTCGCATCTGTAGAACACGACTACCTCACAGACGGTTTCTGGGCTTTGGATATGAAAGAAGAACTTTCATGCGAAGGTCTTTATGTATCGTTCCTCGCTTACGTTGAAGACGTAACAGCAGCTGTTCTTAAAGGCGTCACAACAAAAGAGACACGCGAAGATATCATCGCTGAAAATATTGCAAAATTAAAAGAAGAACGTAAAGGCGACCGCGACGTAAGAATCGAAATCGTACCTTTCTATAATGGCAACCAATACATTATGTTTGAATATGATGTATATCGCGACGTCCGTCTCACAGCTTGTCCTCCATGGGGCATCGGCAAATACGGCGCTGACACCGACAACTGGACATGGCCTCGTCACAAAGGCGACTTCTGTATCTTCAGAGTATATACTTCACCTGACGGCAAACCAGCAGCTTACAGCGAAGAAAACGTCCCAATGAAATCTAAACATTACTTACCTATTAATATAAAAGGTGTAAAACAAGGCGACTACGCAATGATCATGGGTTATCCTGGCAGCACCGACCGTTATTCAACAAGCCGCACTATCAGCAACATTATCAATGAAGAAGGTCCAGCTATCATCGACTGCCGTACAACAAAACTCAACGAATATCGCAAACACATGGACGCTGACCAAGAAGTGTTCATCAAATATGCTTCAAAACAAGCTAGCGTTTCTAACTACTGGAAATATTTCATCGGTCAAGTGAAACAATTACAACGTAATCGCGTGTATGACAGACGTTACGCTCAAGAAGAAGAATTCAGAGCTTGGGTTAACGCTGATGAAAATCGTAAAGCAGAATACGGCTCAATCTTCGAAGACGTCGACGCTAAATGGGACGTTATGGACGACATCCAAAAACCAATGATTTATCTCCGTGAAGCTGGCTGGAATGGCGGCGAAGCTATTTCTTTCTCTCGCAAATTCAAGGGCATCAACGATATGTTGAACAACAAGGCTTCTAAAGAAGATGTTGCTAAAACAGCTGAAGCATTAAGAGCAACAGTTCAACCTTTCTTCAAAGATTATGACATGGCTTTGGATAAAGACGTGACTATCGCTTTGTTGAACCTCATCTACAAAGACATCGACAGATACGTCCCTACAATGATTACTGAAATCGGCGATAAAAACAACGGCGACTTCACAGCATGGGTTAATGAAGCTTTTGAAAAATCTATTTTCGTAAGCCAAGAAAAAGTTGAAAACTGGCTCGCTAAACCTAAAAAGTTAGACAAAGACCCAATCTACGCTTTGACAATGAATATCATCGATGTTTATAATAATGTCATCATTCCTATGTATTTAGAAGCTGCTAACTCAGGTGACGAAGCTGAACGTCTTTACATAAAAGGCTTGATGGAAATGCAGACAGAACGTAACTTCTACCCAGACGCTAACTTCACAATGCGACTCACTTACGGTAGCGTTGAACCTTACAAAGGCGCTGATGCTGTCAACTACAACTACGTCACAACAATGAACGGCGTGATGGCAAAATATAAACCAAACAACTGGGAATTCGACATTCCACAAGACGTTAGAGATTTATATGAAGCAAGAGACTACGGTCGTTATGCTGACGAAAACGGTCAATTAATCGTTAACTTCATCACAACAAACGACATCACTGGCGGTAACTCAGGTAGCCCTGTCATCAACGGCAAAGGCGAACTCATCGGCCTCGCTTTCGACGGCAACTGGGAAGCAATGAGCGGCGACCTCTCATTCGAACAAAAGGTACAACGCACAATCTGCATGGATGCTCGTTACCTCTTATGGTGCATCGAGAAAGTCGGTAAAGCTCATAATATTATTGATGAGTTGACTATTATTGAATAAGCCTTGAGCTATGGGCTGTGAGCCTTGAGCTTAGACTACGAAACAAAAAATCGTCCCTGACATTTCAGAGACGATTTTTTATTTTTAGCTCAGAGCTCAAGGCTCATTGCTCAAAACTTTATCATGCATTTTCCATGAGGAATCTTTCAACTTCCATACCAGCTGTTGCGCCTGAACCAGCAGCGATGATAGCTTGACGGAACAATCTATCTTGGCAGTCGCCTGCTGCGAAGATGCCAGGAACGCTTGTTGCTGTTGATTTAGGTTTTGTGATGATGTAACCAGCTTCGTCCATTTCGAGTTTATCTCTGAAGATAGCTGTGTTAGGTGTGTTGCCGATTGCTTCGAAG
>JAZLAL010000111.1:0-7098 GCA_045613185.1 Bacteroidales bacterium
TAAAGAAGGCGGCCCAGATCCAGATATGAACCCAAGATTGCGTCAAGCTATCATCAATGCTAAGGCAGAAAACATGCCTAAGGATAATATCGATGCTGCTATAAAAAGAGCTACAGCGAAAGACGCTGCTGACATGGTTGAAATCGTTTACGAAGGTAAAGGTCCAGCTGGCGTTCTTGTCGTCGTTGAATGCGCTACAGACAACACAACACGTACAGTCGCTAACGTACGTTCTTATTTCAATAAATGTGGTGGTTCTTTGGTTCCATCAGGTTCTTTAGAATTCATGTTCAGCCGTAAGGCTGTCTTCGAACTCGAATTGCCAGAAGGCATGGACGTTGAAGAAATCGAACTCGAACTCATCGATGCAGGCCTCGAAGAAATCGAAGCAACAGAAGAAGGCGTAGTAGCATTGTCAGACTGGACAGCATTCGGTACAATGCAGACAGCTTTGGAAAAACTCGGCATCAATGTTAAGAAAGCTAACTTACAACGTTTCGCTAACAGCCCAGTAGCATTCTCGGCAGAAGATGTTGAAGCAATCGAAAAATTCCTCGAAAAAGTAGAAGACGACGAAGACGTACAATCAGTCTATACTAACATGGAATAAAAATAAAAAAACAAAAAATATGTGGTGGAAAAAAGACAGCTCTCGGGCTGTCTTTTTTTTATGAGCAGATAGTCTAAGATGCTAAGAGATAGGTCTCAGCATCTTAGTATCTTATTTAATCAAAGAATATAAAACACCAGAAATCATAAGTGGTGCAGGAATCGTTAATACCCAAGCCCATAAGATGCTCTTGGCTGTTCCCCAGCTTATTGACTTCACTCCGTTTGTCAAACCGACGCCTATGATGGAACCGACGATGCTGTGTGAAGTGCTGACAGGAATACCGAAAAATGAGCAGGTGATGACGGTTGTAGCTCCGACTGTTTCTGCGCAGAATCCTTTGTCTGGACTAATCTTTACGATGCCGGTACCTGTTGTTTTGATGACATTTTTGCCACCAACCAAAGTGCCTAGCGACATCATCAAATAACATATCACAGCAACGATTTGTGGAACGTGGTAGCCTTTTTCAGCATCAAAGAATAAGGCTATGATATTCTTGAAATTGTCTGTTATCTCAGGAGATTGCATAGATGTGAATAACATAATTGATATTATGCCTATGGTCTTCTGTGCGTCGTTGGCACCGTGGCCTAGACTGAATGCCGCCGCTGAAGCAAGCTGCAACTTCTTAAAGACTTTATCTAGCTTTTTCTTGTTGTAATTCTTACAGATACGCATGATAAGACATTGTAGGAAAAATCCTAACACCATTCCTATCACAGGTGTCAATATCGTGAATATCAATACCAAGAATACACCGTCTAATACTAAAGCCGATGAACCCTGGCTGAATAATACAGGTCCGATGATGCCGCCGATTAAAGCTTGCGATGACGATATCGGAAGTCCGAGCCATGTGCATATCCCTATCCATGATGTTGCTCCGACTAAAGCGCTGAACACGACATACGGATTCATGTATTGAGCTTCAACCAATCCTCGGCTCATGGTTTCCGCAACATGAGAGTTGAAGATGAAATATGCCATAAATCCCCAAAACGCGGCCCATGCAACGGCCTTCAATGGTGTCAGAACGCGTGTCGTGATTATGCATGACACCGCATCGGCAGCGTCGTTCATGCCGTTTAAGAATGTAATCAACAGCGCCAATATCAATGAGGCGGCTACGATAAATGCTAACATATCAGGAATTCTTAATGACGATGGTTCTTATAGTATCTGCAACATTCTTCAATACGTCGCTCGCACTTTCAAATGTCTCTGCAATATTCTTGTTCTTGACCAGTTCGATATAATCGGTTTCGTTATTGAATAAATTGCTGATGTAATCAGAATAAATGCTGTCGATGACGTGTTCGATATGTTTTATCTTATCGCATTTCTCGATGATGTCGTTGTGGTTCAAAGAAATGAATTCCAATTTTTTGATGATGTCTGACAATAAAGTAGCACATTCGTAAAGATAGTTCGCTGTTTCAATGAGCTGGTTGTCAATACGTTTAGGTTGATACATCAATATGTTCTTGGAACAGTCGTCGATAATGTCTAAAGAATCGTCCATATTGGCTGCCAATTCGTTTATATCTTCTCTGTCGAAAGGCGTGATGAATGTGATATTTAATGTTTTATAAAGATTTCTGAACAATTCGTCACCATCAGTTTCGTCTTTCTTAATCTGACGACCTAACAACTTACGTTCTTCGTAGTTGTCTATTTTAACCATTTCCAATAAAGTCTTTGTCGCATGAATCAGCAATTCTGACTGTTTGATATAAATAGGGAAAAACTTGGTTTCCTTAGTTACGAAAAATTGTAAAAAACTGTTTAGACTCATTTTTTAAAGCATTGAGCTATGAGCCATGAGCCGTGGGCTATGAATCAATAATGCTCATAGCTCGAAGCTCATAGCTCGAAGCATTATTATATAATTCCGCAAAGATGATAAAGCACTCTTGCTCCTACGTTGCCGTCCCATTCGTCTTCGCCTGGTGACACTTCGCAGAGGTCGAAGCCTATGATTTCTTTGCCGCTTTCTTTAACTCTGTTCAATAAATACATCATTTCTTCGTATTCCATTCCGCCAGGAACCGGTGTTCCGGTGTTTGGACAAAGTTTAGGGTCGAGGCCGTCGATGTCGATGGAGATGTAAACCTTATTAGGAAGTTGAGCGAGGATGTCGTCGCAGATAGATTTCCATGTTGCGCCTTCGTACATCTTTCTGCGGTTGTCGCGGTCGTAGAACACAACCATTCTTCCTTCAGAATTATTTATGATTTCTTTTTCTTGATCGCAGTAGTCGCGGATTGCTACTTGAACGAGTTTCTCGACGTTGTCGTATTTCATTGTGTTATAGAAGATGGAGGCGTGTGAGTATTTGAAGCCTTCGAATTCTATTCTCAAGTCGCTGTGAGCATCGACGTGTATGATGCCGTATTCTTCGCCAAGTTCATTGAAATATGTGTGGTAGGGTAGAGGAATGCTGTGGTCGCCGCCGAGAAGACCGACTTTTTTGCCTTGTGACTTCCAGTAGGCGATTCTGTCTTTCAGCCAAGCGAACATTCTGTCGAAGCCTTTTTCTATTGCAACGTATTTGTCTTCGTAAGCTTCTGGGTTTTCGTCAACATCGCCGCTTTCAATGCCATCGATGATGTCTTCGCTTAATGGAACCAACTCATCGTGAAGCTCGCGTAGTTCTTGTGGAAATTCATCCATCCAGATGCCGCGTTTCCATACTTCTGGATAATCGTGGTGATGAAGGTCGACTTGCATCGAACCATCAAAGACAGCTTGAGGTCCGTTTACAGTTCCTCTGTTATAACTGGTTGTCAATTCCCATTCAACAGGAATGATTATGATTTCAGCTTCTTCTGCGCTGCATGGCAAACCGTAGATGCCAGAACCAAGAGCAGCAGCTGCATTAGGGTCAAAAATTTTTTCTTCCATAGTTTTTTTTATTTTTTGCAAATATAGAAAAATAAGTCGATAAGTCAATGAGTCGATAAGTCAATAAGTATTCTGGATAAAATACTCATAGACTCAAAGACATATTGACATATTGACTTTTTTTGTATCTTTGTCCCGATGAACTAAAATAAATTACTAATCTAATAACTTAAATATGAACTTTACATCAGTAAATAAGATTTTTGAAGAATCTATTAAAAAGAATTGGGACAGACCTGCTATATCTAATTATCAAGGTGTTACATTGCATTATAGAGATTTAGCAAGAAGAATAGCAAAGCTTCACATTATGTTTGAAGAATGCGGTCTCGAAAAAGGTGATAAAGTTGCGTTATGTTCAAGAAACCAGGCCAACTGGGTAGTATCTTTCCTCGCAGCTATGACTTACGGCGCAGTTCCAGTGCCTCTCATGCACGAGTTCAAACCAAGTAATATCAATCACTTGGTAAACCATTCCGAAGCTAAGATACTTTTCGTAGATGAAGTTATTTGGGAAGGTCTTTCAGAACTTGATATGTCTGGTTTGCAAGCAATTATTCAAGTCAATACTTTCAAATTGCTTTATTCAGCGACAGATAAGATTGCAGAAACACGTGAACATCTCAATGAAATCTTCGGAAAATATTATCCGATGGAATTCTCTCCAGAGTCGATAAATTATTATGAAGACTCAGCCGACGAACTCGCAATCATCAATTATACTTCAGGAACATCAGGTTTTTCAAAAGGTGTCATGATACCTTATCGTGCTGTTCGTTCTAATATAGAATTTGCAGCGAAGGTCCTTCCTCAAATGAACAATACTTCAAGAGTCGTTTCTATGTTGCCAACAGCTCACATGTATGGTCTCATGTTTGAAGTATTGTACGAACTCAGTTGCGGTTGTCATGTCTTCTTCCTTTCACGTCTCCCAAGTCCAAAGATTATCATGCAGGCTCTTTCAGAAGTGAAGCCTACTTTGGTTATCGCTGTTCCTCTCATTATCGAGAAGATTTACAAGAGCAAGGTGAAACCAGTCATTGAAACTTCAGGTATTAAATTTGCCTTGAAACTTCCAATTCTTGAACAAGTTATCATGAATAAAATCAAGACAGAATTGGTTAATGCATTCGGTGGCGAGTTCTATGAAGTCATCATCGGCGGTGCAGCGTTTAATAAAGAAGTAGAAGCATTCTTCAAGAAAATGGAGTTCCCATTTACAGTAGGTTATGGCATGACAGAATGTGCTCCAATCATCACTTACGATGATTATAAAACAGCTAAGTTGTATTCATGCGGACGTATAGTGCCTAATATGGAAATGAAGATTGATTCTCCAGATCCACAGAATATCCCAGGCGAACTTTTGGTTAGAGGTGCAAACGTATTCTTAGGATATTATAAGAATGAAGAAGCAACGAGAGAAGTTCTCGACGCTGACGGCTGGCTTCATACTGGCGATATGGGTATCATCGATGCTGACGGTTATCTCTTCTTAAGAGGCCGCTCTAAATGTATGATTCTCGGTCCTTCAGGTCAGAATATTTATCCTGAAGAAGTTGAAGCTGTTCTCGATACTCGTCCTTACGTCCTCGAATCACTCGTGATTGAAGACAACGGTGGTCTCACAGCTCTCATCTATCCAGACTTCGATGCCGCAGCAAAAGAAGGCATGAATCAAGCTGCATTCATTAAATATATAGAAGATACATTGCCAGAAGTGAATAAGGAATTACCTAATTACGCAAAACTGAAGAAAATAGAAGTCATGTCAGAGGCATTCGAAAGAACACCAAAGAAGAGTATCAAACGATATTTATATCAAAGAAACAATTAAAAATGTAGAGACGTCACCCCCCTCCCTGTGGCGTCTTTTTTATTTAAAATTGAAAATTAAAATTAAAAAAAATAATTATGAATTATGCATTATGCATTATGCATTATGAATTAAAAAATAACTACCTTTGCACATCTTTAATTGAGATAATTTTAAACGTTTAATTTTATATTTTAAAAATCAAATCATGAGAAAACACTTATTTTTAATTACATTGATTTGCAGTATCTTTGTTGCATGTGGACCAAAACCGGAACTTCCTACAGTGACAACAAATTCAGTCTCTGAAGTGACTGATACAACAGCATTATGCGTTGGAGCAGTAGTTGATAATGGTAACGCAGATATTATAGCAAAAGGTTTCTGCTGGGGTACAGAACAAAATCCAACATTAGAAAATAATACAGTCGTGACTGTAACTACAAGAGAAGAAGCTGCTGATGACTTCTTTACAGCTACATTATCAGGATTGACAGCTACTACAGAATATTATGTAAGAGCTTACGCAACCAATAGTGAAGGTACAGCCTACGGCGAAAATATCAACTTCGTTACTTTAGAAGCAACTCCAGAAGATCCATATAACGGACATGAATACGTTGACATGGGATTCCAAAGTGGTGTGAAATGGGCTACATGTAACGTTGGTGCAACAACACCAGATGGTTATGGCGAACATTATGCATGGGGAGAAATTGAAACTAAAGAAGAATATACATATATGTCAGGTAATTGTCTTAACTACGGTAAAGAATTAGGTGATATTTCTGGTAATCCAGAATATGATGTTGCTACAGTGCAATGGGGTGGAGGCTGGAGATCTCCTAGATTGGAAGATATGTATGAGTTGGTAACACAATGCGATTGGATATGGGCAGGCAATGGCTTTAATGTAGTGTCAAAAATAAATGGCAATCATATATTCCTTCCTGCAGCAGGATTTATGAATACTCCAGCAGCAACCGCAGCTGGTAAAGAAGGCGTTTTAGACCAAGGAACTTGGGGCTATTATTGGACAACAACACCTTATAGCGAAGAAATAGAAGGTGGTAACAATACAAATAAAAGAGCTTGTTTCTTGACATTCAGCTCTGGTGGTTATATGACAGATCAAGGACTTAGAGCTTGGGGGTACACAATCCGTCCAGTTATAGATTAAGACAACAAGACACTAAGATAAAAGCGAGTAGAAATAAATTCTGCTCGCTTTTTTTATCTTGTAGTCTTCAGACTAGGTAACCTAAAAAGAAAAGACGCCACAATGAAGTGACGTCTTTCTTGTTGTCTTAGAGTCTTGTTGACTCGTAGTCTTATTCTAATGTATGAATTACGAGACCTGAACGGAGTTTAGGTTCGAACCATGTTGTCTTAGGAGGCATGATGTTGCCGCTGTCAGCGATGTCAATGATTTGTTTCATTGTTACTGGATGTAAAGCGAAAGCAACTTTCATTTCACCGTTGTCAACGCGATGTTTCAATTCACCGAGACCGCGGATACCGCCAACGAAGTCGATACGTTTGTCTGTACGTAAGTCTTTAATGCCTAAAATCTTGTCTAAAACTAAGTTTGATAAGATTGTTACGTCGAGAACGCCGATTGGGTCTGCGTCGTTGAATGTGCCAGGTTTTGCGTTGAGTTTATACCAATGACCATCTAAATATGTGCTGAATTCGTGTAATTTAGCTGGTTTGTAGATCTCTGTTCCCATATCTTCAACGTCGAATGATTCTGTCAAAGCGTTGA
>JAZLAL010000112.1:0-40101 GCA_045613185.1 Bacteroidales bacterium
TACTTTATACTATCTAAAAACGTCTAAATTGATTCCGTAAGTCCATTCAATATAGTCGATGGAACCTATATGGACCTTCATGAAAGCTCCTACAAATTGATTGTTTTTTGTTCCAAAATAATATTTGAGACCAAGTCTTTCGTAATAGTTAGTATATGCACTTGGCAGATATTGTGATTCAAAAGGTGTTGTACCAGAGAGACCCCATGACTTTTTCTGGTCGGTTCCTTTGTAAATGCCATGATATAAGTAATATGACAATCCGAAGCAGAAAGCGACTTTGTTGTACAAGACTTCAAACATGGCTGAAGCTGCCAAATGCATTGAGTTTATCGGTCTGTATTCGCATAAAGGAACGTTTAAGAAACCTGCTTCGTAATTGTCTTTGGCTTGTAAATATTTCACTTTTGTCTCGCCGGTATAGCAGAAGTCTAAGCCTACGTCATATCTGAACATTGGATGAAAATGACGTGAGACACCTATTCTGAAAGTGTTGCAAAAATAATATCCTGGTTCGCCAGAAATCTCTCCATTACGTTTGGTGTTAGTCTGTAAGAATCCCGGTGCCTCGCTGAGGAAAATATATGTCTTCTTCTTAAATGGTTCCCATTCGCTATAGGTAAAATCTTCTCTTCCGTTGATATTATAGCGACAATTCAGCTGATAACCATACACGTTGACACCATTATTAGGTAATACTATAGCTCCGTTAGAAGAATGTGCAAACCAGAAACGCAATCCCAAGTCCATGTTGCGACTTATTCTGAAAGTAGGTCCGACATCCAATCCTAAATGAACATTAACTAAAGAGCCGATGAACTCGTTGCCATATTTTGGCCATAAAGAAAGACCTACGAGAATGTCGTAGTCAAACGACCAACTGCGACCTCTGTAAAAGTTACCGTTGATAAAACCGCCCACTGAATAGCAATCGCCTATGGTATTGACGTATTCTGTGACGGGAATACCATTGGCATCGCGATGCTCATACTTTGCACTGTCGATGGTGTTATGCTCATAGCGGAAAAAGAAACCGTATGATGGAAAGTTGAAACGCTGTTCCCATTCTTTCTTTCCTGTCGTCTGATAACCGAAATGCAAATCGAAGTTATATTGATGGCTCTCGGCGAGATAGTTGTGATATCCCACGAAAGGAATATATGTTCCGTAACGCACGGCCGGCTCTATATACCACTGGGAAAATTTATTCTCGGTATCATCTTGAGCTTTTACTTGTGCTAATGAAGGTAAAGTTATAGAAATTATTAAAAATGATAGCAATAAAAATCTCTTCATCACAAAATGTTTATTATTTTTGCGTTCAAAGATAGTAAAAGAAACAATCCAAGTTTTAAAAAAATAAACATGAGTCACAAAGCAGGTTATGTAAATATTATTGGAAAGCCAAATGTCGGAAAATCAACGCTTATGAACGAATTTGTAGGCGAAAAAATTTCTATCGTAACATCAAAAGCACAGACCACAAGACACCGTATTTTGGGCATTGTGAACGGTGATGAGTTCCAAATTGTGTTCTCAGACACACCTGGAATCATCAAAAATCCAGCTTATAAGATGCACGAAGTGATGAATCAGTTCGTAAATGTCGCTTTCATCGACGCCGATTTGATACTTTATGTCGTCGACATTACAGACAAAAAAATCGATGAAAAGACAGTGGAACGTCTTCAAAAAATTAATGACATTCCAGTCTTCGTTTTGTTAAACAAAATAGACTTATCAGATCAAGAAGGTGTGATGAACGCTGTCAACTTCTGGCAAAACGCGCTTCCAACAGCTACCATCTTCCCTATCTCTGCATTGCATCATGCTAATATAAAACACATCTTCGACTGCATTTTGGAAAAACTCCCAGAATGTCCGCCTTATTTCCCAAAGGACGAACTTACCGACAGATCGATGCGTTTCTTCATTTCTGAAATTATCAGAGAAAAAATTTTGCTCATCTACAAGCAAGAAATCCCTTATTCTGTAGAAGTCGTCGTTGACGCTTACGAAGAAAGCAGCAAGATGATTAATATCAGAGCTACGATTTACGCTTCACGCGATTCACAAAAAGCTATATTAATAGGTAAGGCAGGTTCTGCTATCAAGAAACTCGGCATTATGTCGAGAGGCGACATCGAAGAATTCACCGGAAAGAAAATCTTCCTCGACCTTAACGTAAAAGTCAGCAAAGACTGGCGCGACAACGAAGCCGAGCTGAAGAACTTCAATTATGAAGCTTAATCTAATTCATAATGCATAATGCATAATGCATAATTCATAATCTGTGAACAATTGTGAATTAAGAATTGTGAATTATGCATTATTTTTATTATTTTTGCAAATCACAGAAATTTTATTGATATGAGTAATATTGTTGCAATTGTAGGAAGACCTAACGTAGGTAAATCGACATTTTTCAATCGTTTAGTTCAGACTCGTCAAGCTATCGTTGAAGAGACTAGCGGTGTGACTCGTGATCGTCATTATGGACACAGTGATTGGAATGGCAAGTCATTTACCGTGATAGACACAGGTGGTTATGTCGTCGGTTCGGACGATATTTTTGAAGGAGAGATTAGAAAACAGGTCGACCTCGCCATTGACGAAGCCGATGTCATCATATTTGTCGTTGACGGCAAAGAAGGACTTCACGTCCTTGACGAAGAAGTTGCCTTGATATTACGTCGTAGCAAGAAAAAAGTGATACTCGCTGTCAATAAGACTGACATTCCTAATAAAGAAAGTAACGTCGCAGATTTCTATACTTTAGGTCTTGGTGACATCTTCGCATTCTCAGCGATGACAGGAACCGGTACTGGCGAACTTCTTGACGAAGTCGTGAAACACCTTCCAAACGAGACAACCGACACATACGAAGGACTTCCACGTTTCGCTCTCGTCGGCCGTCCTAATGTAGGAAAATCATCAATGATTAACGCTTTCCTCGGTCACGACAGACATATTGTGACAGACATAGCAGGAACCACACGCGACAGTAACAACACTCGTTTCAATGCTTTCAATATGGACTTCGTCCTCGTTGACACAGCAGGTCTCCGCAAGAAAAGCAAGGTTTCAGAAAATATAGAATTCTATTCAGTAATGCGTTCTATTCGCGCCATCGAAGAATGCGACGTAGCAGCTCTCATCATCGACGCCACACAAGGCTTCGAAGCTCAAGACATGAACATCTTACGTCTTATTGAAAAGAATAAAAAAGGTCTCGTCGTCATCGTTAACAAATGGGACTTGGTCGACAAAGACTCGAACACACACCTTCAATATGAAAAGATGATCAGAGAGAAGACAGCACCTTTCACCGATTATCCAATCATCTTCACATCAGCGATAAACCGTCAGAGAACATTCCGCGTTCTTGAAGCATTACATCAGGTTTATGAAAACCGCGAACGCAGAATTTCAGTCCGCGAACTCAACGACACAATGTTGGAAATCATCGCTGCTCAACCACCACAAGTGGCATCAAGAAACCGTTATCTCAAGATTAAATATATCACACAGTTGAAGAGTCCAACTCCACAATTTATCTTCTTCTGCAACTTGCCAAAAGACGTCAAAGAATCATACTGCCGTTTCTTGGAAAATAAGATCAGACAAAACTGGGACTTCAACGGCGTTCCAATTCAATTGTTCTTTAGAGAAAAGTAATTCAATTAACAATTATTGTAAAGACGTGTCAATGTTGTAAATTGTATATCATCACGACTGAATAAATATAAGACAACATTGACGCGTCTCTACTTAATCTATTATATGGAAGAACTCAGAATAGATAAATGGCTTTGGTGTGCGCGTCTTTTCAAGACGCGCACACTTGCTGCTGACGCTTGTAAAGGCGGCAAGGTAAAAATCGACGACTGTTCCATCAAGCCTTCACGCGATGTAAAAGTCGGGGAAGTGATACAAGTTCAGCTTGGACAGTTGCATAAAGTCGTTGAAGTGAAAAGCATTCCTAAGAGTCGTGTTTCCCCAAAACAAGTCGAAGAAGTTTATATCGACAGGACATCAAAAGAAGAATACGAGAGAATAGAATTCCTCCACGCTTTCAAGGTCGAATACCGCGACAGAGGCGCAGGACGCCCGACTAAAAAAGACCGAAGAGAGATTGATAGGATTAAGGAGTTTTAGAACTAATAAACACGAATCGGCTCGAAAGATATTTTTCTCTCGCAAAGACGCAAAGAAACGCAAAGTTTAGACGACATTTTCTTTTTCAGACACCGATTCAGTATCCTTGTTCATTGCTCGCAGCTCGATGCTCATCGCCTCCGAAGCGTTAGGGATTGGAGCGGCATCCTTTGCGAGTGAGTCGGGAACGAGTTTCGGGAACGGGGACTAGAATTGGGAACGGGATTTGGTTTTTGGGAACGGGAATGAAGCGAGCAAAGATATAGCGGAAAGCCCGACGGCGATAGCCGGAACGCCCTGAAACAATTCATAATGCATAATTCACAATGCATAATGCATAATTTTGAGTTGAGGACTATCAGAAATATAAAATTTCAGAGTTTAAAAATTGGTTTTCTTTTTAGAATATTAGATTTTAACAAATTCTAAACAAACTTTCATTGCTTCATAATGTTTTTAAGTCAATACTAATTTAAACTTAAAAAACAACATTATGAAAGATTTCAATTTCAGACATGGAGACGCCAAGAGTGATGTCTTCGGAACTGATGCAATGGTAAATCCATCTCCGGTAGATAGAATTCCTGATGCTCCAACAACACCTCAAGTTGCTTATCAAATGGTTAAAGACGAGACATTTCCACAAACACAGCCTCGACTCAACCTTGCTACTTTCGTCACAACATACATGGACGACTACGCAACAAAATTAATGAATGAAGCTATCAGTATCAATTATATCGACGAGACTGAATATCCGCGCGTTGCCGTAATGGGACAAAAATGTATCAACATCCTCGCTAATTTATGGAATAGTCCAGAAACCAACAAATGGAAGACTGGCGCGCTCGGCATCGGTTCTTCGGAAGCCTGTATGCTCGGCGGCGTAGCAGCATGGATGCGCTGGCGTAAAAGAAGAATGGAACAAGGCAAGCCTTACGACAAACCTAACTTCGTTATTTCCACAGGATATCAAGTAGTGTGGGAGAAATTTGCTCAGCTATGGCAAATCGAGATGAGAACAGTGCCGCTCACAACAGAAAACCCTACATTAGACCCTAAGAAAGCCATTGAGATGTGCGACGAAAACACAATCTGCATCGTTCCTATCGCAGGCTGCACCTGGACTGGCATGAACGACGACTTTGAAGCCATCGACAAAGCTGTCACAGAATTCAACAAGAAGACAGGCAACCAACTCTGCATCCACGTCGACGCTGCATCAGGCGGTTTCATCCTGCCATTCCTCAAGCCTCACGTCAAATGGGACTTCAGATTAAATAACGTACTGTCAATCAGCACCTCAGGTCATAAATACGGACTCGTATATCCAGGCTTGGGCTGGGTCATCTGGAAAGACAAGAAGTATCTGCCTTCTGAAATGGCATTCAGCGTCAACTACCTCGGAGCCGACATTACACAAGTAGGTCTTAATTTCTCACGACCAGCAGCCCAAGTCCTGGGACAATATTATCAATTCATCAGATTAGGATTCCAAGGCTACAAGGCAATTCAGCAGAACTCAATGGAAATCGCGGAATATCTCCACGAAGAAATCGGCAAGATGCCTCAGTTCAAGAACTACAGCAGCGAACTCGTCAACCCATTGTTTATTTGGTCGTTGAATCCTAAATACGATAAAGTCGCCAACTGGACCTTGTACGACTTACAATACAAGTTACAACAAAACGGCTGGATGGTTCCAGCGTATACATTGCCGAAGGATTTAGAGCAATGCGTCGTCATGAGAATTGTCTGTCGCCAAGGATTCAGCCGCGACATGGCCGACATGCTCCTGACCGACATCAGGATGGCAGTATCCGACTTGGAGAAACTCAGCTACCCTACCCAATCACGAGTTGAAGTCAACAGGAACATACATCCTAAACAAAGTTTCAACCACGGAGGAAAGAAGAGTCTCTAAGTCACCGAGACACTAAGACTCTTAGTTAAAGAACCTCAGAATCTCAGGATAAAAGCCTGGGATTTTGAGGTTTTATGTTAAAACTATTTTAACACTCTCGCAAAACAGAATGCAATATTCAAAAAAATCTCTATGTCTCTGCGAGAGAATGTTATTTATTTTTTCTTACATTTGCTTCGTAAAAACTAAGGTTTTGTACAGACGTGTCAATGATGGCATTAATATATTGAAATCGTATTTATTTATATAATTACATCATTGACGCGTCTCTACTAGACAAACTCAGAACTTAAAAAAATGATAAACAAAGTATATAAATTTGGCGGTGCATCAGTGAAAGACGCCAATGCGGTGAGAAACTTAAAGAACATTCTTGAGAAAGAAGACAGAAGCGATTTGTTGCTCGTCATCTCCGCGATGGGAAAGACGACTAATGCCATTGAGAAAGCTCTTGGCGACTTCCGCGCAAATGACGGACATCTAGAGATAAGTGCGCTCAGCGAGATAATCGAATATCATGAAAATATCATGACAGACCTCTTCGAAGGCAATACAGATCATCCTATTTTCGAGACTATGACAAATCTATTTCTAGATTTATATCTCAACCTTCAAGAGACAGGTTTCGATTACGATTATCAATATGATAACACTGTAAGTTTCGGCGAGATTCTCTCAACAACATTGATTTCCGCTTACCTCAACGAATGCGGCATCAAAAATGAATTGTTAGACGCCCGCGAATACATCATCACCGACCATAATTTCCGCGCTGCCAACCCTGAATGGGACGACATCCGACTAAGAATACAAAAACTCAACGACGAACATAAAGGAACGATGTACATCACACAAGGCTTCATCGCTTCTTCAACATCGCCAAAGACCACGACCACACTCGGAAGAGAAGGCTCCGACTTCACAGCCGCCATCTTCGCCAACGGCCTCGATGCTAAAGAACTCACGATATGGAAAGACGTCGACGGTCTCCGCAACGCCGACCCTAAACGCTTCCCTAATACACAAAAAATAGAACATCTGTCATATTTTGAAGCAATAGAACTTACATTCTACGGCGCGTCAATTATACATCCTAATACACTCAAACCACTACAAAACAAGAACATACCTCTTAAAGTACGTTCATTCCTCGACACTAATCTAAAACCTTCAATCATTGACGGGACAGAAGATTTTATCAAATATGTACCTTCTTTCATTGTGAAAGAAAAACAAACGCTGATGAGTATCACGGCTCGTGACTATTCTTTCATGAACGAACATAACCGCGCACTCATCTTCAATATCATGGATGAACTTAATATACACGCCAACATGACACAAGTGTCGGCACTCGTCCTTTCAATATGCTTCGATGAAAATGAAAAGAAACGCCTCCAACTCACAGAGGCGCTCTCTCAAGCTTTTAAAGTAAAATACAACGACGGACTTCAACTCTTTACCATTCGTCATTACCAAGAAGGTCTCGAAAAAGACTTCGTCAAAGACAGAAAAATATACGTTGAACAAAGAAGCCGAAGCACGTATCAGATTGTTTTCTAAAGACACAAAGTCTCAGAGACACAGAGACACAAAGATGCATTTACTCTGCGTCTTTGCGTCTTTATGTCTTTGCGTCTTTATTTCTCCCAATGGAAAGGTTGAATCTGCGAGTCTTTATCTTGCCATGATGGCTTTCTTAAAGCATATATTATAAAAGGTATCGCAACAAAGACGATGCAGCCTATTATCATCACGCTGAACCAGACCGTATTGCTTCCAGTTGAAATCTGGCTTGGAGGAATGAAACTCAACACGAAAGCAAGCAACGAACCCAAGAAACCAATGCCACCGACAAGCCACATCAAGAAGTTGCCATTCTTGCCGATTCTAAAAGTACGAGGCGCGTCTTTCATGATATAACGGAGATAGATAGCAGCAGCAAACATCAAGAGATACATTATCAGATAAAGCAAGACCGTCATTTGTGACAAAATCTGATAGAAACTTTGTACTGAAGGCATAACAACGAAGAGCAAGCTTAAGATTGTTACTATCACACCTTGTATTATCAAAATATTACTTTGAACTCCTAGCTTGTTTGTCTTTTGGAAGAAAGGAGGAAGATAACCAGCCTTACCGACTACGAGCAAACCTTTTGAAGGACCTGATACCCAAGCTAATACACCAGCGAGAACGCCAAAAGCAAGAGCGATGGCAATGACAGGGAACATCCATGAAGCATGAATATATTTGAAGTAATTGTCAAAACCTATCAACAAACTTTGAGTTAAGTTGATACTATTTTTAGGAATGATAAAACCAAGTGCATAAGTTCCCAAAACAAAAATCAAGACTGTCATGAGAGCGCCGATGAATACAGCTCGAGGATAACTCTTGCTTGGATTTTCCATATCGGTGACGTGAACACCTGTCATTTCCATACCAGCATAGAATAAGAAGATACTTGAAGCAAGGACTAGATTGTCGAGACGTGCCAAGTCAGGCCAGAAACTACCACTAAGATCCATTTGTATTGTACCGCCAGTCGCCACATAATAAATTCCCAATATAATCAACAAGATAGATGGAATGATAGTACCGATGAGACCGCCTATTTTCGACACTTTACCAACCCAATCGAGACCCTTGAATGCGATGAAAGTAGCGAGCCAATAAATAGCGAGAACGACAATAAGAGTGTAGAGTTTATTATCAGCAAGTGCCATGTCATTAGTAGGGTTCATGCCGATAAACGCAAGTGAGACAGCACCGAAAGTCAGGACTGTCGGATACCAGATGGTGTTTTGGAACCATTGAAGCCAGATGGCGAGGAAACCTAAACGTTTACCGAAAGCCTCGCCGACCCAGCGAAACACACCGCCTTCCTTATTTGCAAATAAAGACGCAAGCTCTGCTGCCACCAACGATGTCGGAATCAAGAAGACAAGAGCAGCGAATAAATAATAAAATGCCGAACTCAAACCATATTCGGCCTCGGCAGGAAGTCCTCGCAAGGAAACAACCGCCGTAACATTCATGATAGCTATAGTGAATACACTAAGCTTCGCGATAGTTTTTGTTTTATTTGAATCCATAAGCTTTAAATTTTATCACACAAACAATAGCTTAATCAAAATGTTCAAAAACATTGAATAAAGCTTAGTGCTTTTGAACTTTTGTTTCTAAAAAACAAGTTCACATTCCAATAAACTTCTCATTTTTAAAAAAAATCTGACAACCTTTGTACATAGTCTGTACACTTTTTATTATATTTGCGAGTTGATTAATTTAAAATCATTAAAGATCAAATATGAATAACATAAAAGTACTTGATAAAGAGTTTACTCCATACATTTCACAAGTTGAAATAGAATCTGCAATAGACAGAATCTGTTGTCAAATCAATAATGATATGCGAGACAAAGATCCTTTGTTTTTAGTGATGCTCAACGGTGCTTTTATGTTCGCTTCTGAATTATTGAAAAAACTAGACATGGACTGCGAGACTTCCTTCGTGAAATATTCCACATATTCAGGAACAAAAAGCAACTGCGAAGTTAAGGAACTCATAGGTCTCAACAACAGTCTTCAAGGCCGTAATGTTGTTGTCGTGGAAGATATCATCGACTCTGGATTCACCATGAAATGCCTAATTGAGAGACTCAATTCTTTAGGTGTTGCAAGTGTGAGAATCGCCACTATGCTCTTCAAACCTGAAGCATTCAAATTTGATTACAAAATCGACTATATCGGCATGAATATCGGCAATGAATTTATCGTCGGCTATGGTCTTGACTACAATGAACACGGAAGAAATTATCCTTCAATCTACAAAATCGTTGAAGAAAATTAAACAGATAATACTTACAGATATGTTAAATATAATAATTTTTGGCCCTCCAGGCGCTGGTAAAGGAACTCAGTCAGAACATATAAGAGAAAAATATAATCTTACATATATCTCTACAGGTCAAGTACTTCGTGCCGAAATGGCAGCTGGTACTGAAATAGGTCTTAAGGTAAAAGACATCATCTCACATGGCGGACTCGCATCAGATGAAATCGTTGCTGAAATCATAGAAAAATTCATCAAGACTCACTCCGATTCTAACGGTTTCCTCTTCGATGGTTTCCCTCGCACAGTGAAACAAGCTGAAATATTAGAAGATTTATTCAACAAATATGATCTCAAACTCAACGGTGTAGTAAGTCTCGAAGTTCCTGAAGAAATACTCATCGAACGCATGCTCGAACGCGGAAAAACAAGCGGACGCGCTGACGACAATATCGAGTCAATCCACTATCGTTTCGTGGAATACGACAGCAAGACAAAACCTGTCCTCGATTTCTATCAACACAAAAACTGCCTCCACCCTATCAACGGCGTAGGAACAGTAGAAGAGATTTTTGAAAACATTTGCAAAACAATTGATTTAATTCATAATTCATAATGCACAATGCATAATGATTATGGATTATGAATTATGCATTATGAATTCTCAAAAGTTCTCAAACACCAAAGCGTTCAAGGTGTTAAACGATAAAAACACCGGCTGCAATCCTAAATTCACAGGCGTTGCAGTGCCGGTGTTTTCTCTTAACACAAAAAACAATTTCGGCATTGGCGAATTCCTTGACCTTAAACAACTCGCCGACTGGTGCAAGAAAGTCGGAATGAAGATGATTCAAATCCTTCCAATCAACGACACACGCACCAACGATTCCTGGGATAACTCTTACCCTTACAAAGCAATATCAACCAAAGCTTTACATCCTATATATCTTAACCTTGACAGATTAGGATTACTCAATGACGAGAACGACAGAACTTACTTCGAAAATCAAAAAAACATCTTAAAAGAAAAAGACTATGTCGACTATCCAGAAGTGATGAAAACAAAAGACATGTACTTCAAAAAGATATTCGCACAGACTTGGAACGAAGTAAAAGAAAATGTCGATTATAAATCCTTCTTCGAAGAAAACAAAGAATGGCTCGTACCTTACGCTGAATTCTGTTTACACAAACGGTGCCTGAGCCTGTCGAAGGCACTACCAGTCACTTCGACAAGCTCAGTGACCGAACAACCAGAGTTCTACTACTTCCTACAATATCATCTCGACAAACAACTGAAAGAAACCATCGATTATCTTCACGACAAAGGCATCGCTTTGAAAGGCGACATTCCTATCGGCATCGGAAGAGAAAGCGTAGAAGCATGGACAAATCCAGAACTTTTCAACCTTGACAGTCAAGCTGGTGCACCACCAGACGCTTTCGCAACAGAAGGTCAAAACTGGGGATTCCCAACATACAACTGGGACGCGATGGCAAAAGACGACTACAAATGGTGGCGCGAACGACTCACTCAAATGAGCCACTACTTCGACGCTTATCGCATCGACCATATACTCGGATTCTTCCGCATCTGGGAAATTCCTTATGAATCGACACAAGGTCTGCTCGGACATTTCAGTCCAGCCATCGGAGACTCATCATCTGATATATGCAATCTATTGTCTATCAACCATAACAGAATAACAAAACCTTATATTAGAGGACATTTCCTGCATGAATATTTCGGAGAATACACCGAAGAAGTCAGAGAGAAATATCTCAACGAGACCTCCTTCAGCTATTTTGAATTAAAAGAAGAATTCAACACTCAGAGAAAAATCACTGATTACTTTTTAAGACAACAGACAACAGTCAACGGACAACAGTCGGACAAGGACGAAAAAATCAAAAACGGACTTATTTCATTATGCGCAGAAGTCTTATTCGTAGAAGATAAAAACGGGACATTACATCCGCGCATAGCACTACAGTTCACGCATTCTTATAACGAATTAGAAGATTATCAAAAAGATAACATCAACAAATTATACGACGAATATTTCTATCACAGAAACGAGGAACTCTGGAAGAAAGAGGCTTTAAAGAAACTGCCTAAGATTATAGAGGCAAGCGACATGTTGGTCTGCGGCGAAGATCTCGGCATGGTTCCAGACTGCGTCAAGGATGTAATGCAACAACTTAATATTCTTAGCCTTGAAGTACAACGAATGCCTAAAAATCCATGTGATACATTCGTCAATCCTGCAAACAACCCATATCTCAGCGTCGACACCACATCGACACATGATATGTCTACCATAAGAGGCTGGTGGGAAGAAAACGGAGAGCTCACAAATCGTTTTTATAGAGAAATGCTTGGTCATCACGAAGGTGCACCTTATTTCGCGGAACCATGGGTCTGCAAAGAAATCATAGAACAACACCTCGACTCATCCTCAATGTGGGTCATCATCCCTATACAAGATTACATCGCGATGGATGGTGAATTCCGTTGGAACCAAACACAAAAAGAACAAATCAACGTACCTGCAAATTCACATCATCACTGGTGCTATAAAATGTGCCAAAGCCTTGAATCTCTTAACGAAAGACATAGTCTTAACGATATGCTCGCCTCTATGATAAAGGCATCTGGAAGAAATTAATTTTTCCTCAAAAAATAACCGCAGAAAACCATTGCCTTTTCTTAAAAAAAACACTATCTTTGCAGTTGGCATTAATTTCAATTGTATTAGAACTTAATCAAAACCTAAACACATGAAAATCAAGAATATATTATCCATTATAGCAATATTGTTTTTTATAAACATTAACGCATATTCACAATCTGTTGGAGATGAGTTTGTAATTGGAGAAGAAGGATATACTTTATACTACTATGTTACCAGTGTAGAACCTAACGAAGTTGAAATATACAACGACAATTTTGAAGGAGAAAATCTGATTATTCCAAATGTAGTCACATATGAAGGCGTCGACTATAATGTAACCGCTATTGGAGATGATGCTTTCAATACAGTTAATATCGTAAGTTTGGTAATACCAGAAAACATACGACAAATTGGAGCATCTGCTTTTAAAGGATGTACTAAACTCAAAGACTTAACTATCAACACAACACAAATCACTACTATTCCTGGATATTGTTTCTATAAATGTCCAATAAGTTCAATTTCTTTACCTAACAACATTACAACAATAGGCGATTATGCTTTTTCCGAAACAAATTTAACTGAAATAACCTTGCCTAACAGCGTCACAAGTATAGGCGATTATGCTTTTGCTAATTGCACAGAATTAAAATCCATTTCTTTACAAAATAACATCACAGAAATAGGTAAATATGCATTTAGCAACACAAAATTATCAGTAATAGTTCTGCCAAATAGCGTAACAAGTATAGATGAACATGCATTCAGCAACAACACAAATTTGATTGAAATTATTTTATCAAACTCTATTGAATCTATTGGTGCAAGTACTTTCTACAAATGTAAAAGCCTAGTAACTATCAGATGTAATTCCACTACTCCTCCTAAATTAGGTACCAATGCTTTGGGAAACATTACTGGTTCACCTGCAAATAAAATCAATGCTAATTTAAGAATTTATGTTCCTGCTACTTCAACAATAGATTATATAAATGCTGAGGACTGGAGCAGTTACAACGACAGAATCGTAGGTGCTCCTACATTTGTCACTGATGGTTATTGGAACGAAGCATCCAACTGGAGACCTGAAGGCGTTCCTTCAAACGAAGAAAACGTCTATATCAATGCAGCTGCCACAATCCTTTCTTCGGATATAATCACTGTTAACAGCTTCGGCATCTGCGACAACGGTTCTCTCACAATCGAAGAAGGCGGTCAGTTGATTCATCAATCAGGAAGCGGCATCGTAACAGTCAAGAAAAATATAGACGCATACGTCATAGGTAACGACGATTATCTCGAAAGCGGATGGTACACAATATCATCACCTTTCTCAAATTTCATAATTCCTAATTCAATGACATCTGGCAATTATGAATTATACCGTTACGATGAAACCGAATATGAATGGGAAAACCATAAAAACACAGAAAACGACTTCAACACTTTAGAGTCAGGACGCGGTTACATATACGCATCAGACATAGCCAAAGAACTTACAATCAGCGGCGAACTCAATACAGAAGATAAGACATATCATCTCACTGCAGAAGGCGAATTACTCACTGGTTTCCACCTCGTCGGCAACCCATTCATGCATAACATAACAAAAGGCGTAAACGGCAACATATACAACGCCGACCTCGCAACCGGTTATTATACATTGACAAACAACGGCGGTTGGGTCGCCAAATCAGATGACGAGCCAATTGCACCAACACAAGGTCTGCTCATCAAGACAAGTACCGGAGGTACATTGACAATAAATAAAAATGCTGTAGGAAGAAACACAAGATCTGCAAGCAACGAGTCAATTGCATTTAACGTAAGAAACACCAAATACAGAGACGTTGCTCATGTAACGTTCAACAACGGAATAAGCCTCGATAAAATCAAACACAGAAATAGCAAAATCCCAATGATTTATATTCCTGTAAACAACACAAAATATGCTATTGCTGTGATGAACAACGACACAAACGAATTCCCAGTCGCTTTCGAAGCAATGACAATGGGTGAATACACAATAAGTATTTCTGCAAACAAAAACAGATATTCAGAAATAACACTCGTTGACATTAAGGAAAACAGAACCATCGATTTATTGAAAGAAGAATATACATTCTTTGCTACAACAAACGAAGACCCAGAGAGATTCATTGTAAAAATATCTCCAAGAAATGATGCAGTGATTTATGCAAATAGCAACAACATCACCATCGATAATATCAAAGGAAATGGCTATATCCAAGTATATGACATAACGGGTAAAGTCGTTACTAGCCTTAACTCTCAATCTGCTATTTATCAAATATCAGCAGAATCAATGACAAATGGCGTATATATTGTTCGTTTAATCGACGACAATGGTACCAAAGTTCAAAAAATTATGTTAAACCACTAAACCGACAATCCTCATGAAAAAGATTATATTGACATTATGTTTCATAGTGAGCATAGCTTTACAACTAGAAGCTCAGACAGATGGTTTCCTCAACAATACATTTGAATATCGTTCAGTAGAGGATCTTGCAACGCCTACTTTGCCAAGAGTCGGTCAAACTAGCGACCAAAGCGCTCCTATTGGATCTGGTTTGGTGTTATTGACAGGATTGGGACTTGGCTATTTAACTCTTAAAAAAAAGGAATAACGACATAACAAAATTGTCTTTTATTCGTTTATACATGTATAATTAACTAACTAAATCTAAAAAAACTATGGCAACAATTTCAGGAAAATACTTAGGCAATTTATGCAGTGAATTGACACACAACGCATCAGGCGTAAAAATAAATGTTGACGGCAACGGCAATGGCTTCTCACCAGTTGATTTGACAGCTGCTTCTTTAGGAGCTTGTATGATGGCAATGATGGCATATACAGCAGAAAGCAGAGGCATCAGTCTCGAAGGAATGAGCATAGACGTCGATAAGGTGATGGCTGATGCTCCAAGAAGAATCGGAGAAATAAATATCACAGTCAATTTCACACAAGCATACACCGACAAAGAAAAGACATTATTGCAAAGAGCAGCTGACACATGTCCAGTTAAAAAGACACTTAGCAGCGAATGTAAAATCAATGTAGTGATGAACTTTGTTAATTAGGAATTAAAAAAAGGAGTTAGGGATTTTCTAACTCCTTTTTTTATTTTATTTCATTCTTTGGAAATTAACGACAACGGAATCCATTACTCTTTTCATTAAAACAGGATTGTCGTTATAGTAATCCATATTTTCAAAAAACACGGAATCGGTAATACCGTAATGATTGAAGAGGGCTTCGTATCCTTTGGTTTTCAGATTATTTGTACTTATACTCTTGCCTCTACGATAATTGATGGCATTTTCCAGAATATAGACATCTGTCATTATCTCGACCATCTGTGGTTCTGATAATAAAACATTCGGTGCTGTCACCTTAGTCTGTTTGTTATCACAAGACACTAGTAGCAACAACACCGAAAGCGTTAATATTTTCAAACTTTTAATTACCAACTTCAGAGAAGAATTTAATTCTCATCAAACGTACTTCTTCTTCCTCGTATTCATTTTCTCCGAGAGCTTCCATAGCATCTTCTATGGTATCAGAATCGGCTTCGCGGAAATATTCCAAAATATCTTCTTGGTGATATTCATCGATATTATCTTCGATATAATAATTGATATCAAGTCGTGTTCCGCTTGCGACAATACTTTCAATTTCAGTAAGAAGTTCATCGAAGCCCATATTTTTAGAGTGAGCAATATCTTCTAAAGGAATCTTTCTGTCGATATTTTGAATGATACTTATCTTCAAGGCTGATCTGTTAACAGATGACTTGATTACCATATCATTAGGACGAGTAATCTCATTTTCTTCAACATATTCCTTGATAAGATCCAGGAATGGCTGACCGAATTTCTGAGCTTTGCCTTGACCCACTCCAACGATTTGTGTGAGTTCATCCATTGTGATAGGATACTGGATTGTCATATCCTCGAGTGAAGGGTCCTGGAAGATAACGAAAGGAGGCAAGTTCATCTTCTTAGCCATTGTCTTGCGAAGGTCTTTCAGCATAGCGAACAACGTCTTGTCGGTTCCGCTATCCTTGCCGAAAGCCACTCTTTCTTCATCAAATTCTTCTTCTTCAGGATTATCGTAGTCATGATCCTTAGCCACCATTATAGTATAAGGGCTTTTCACGAAATCCTTACCTTCTTTAGTGACTTTAAGCACGCCGTACTCTTCAATATCTTTTGACAGAAGTTTATTCACGATAGCCTGACGTATTATTGATGTCCAGTGTTTTTCATCATTATCGTCGCCAGCGCCGAAGAACTCGTTCGTGTCGTGTTTTGCAGTCTTGATATCGCCTGTTGCTTTACCAGCGAGGAGTTCTGCAATATGTTTTGTCTTGAAAAGTTGTTTTGTTGCGATAATTGCATCGATGGCGAGTTTGATGTCTTCTTTACCATCGAACTTGACTTTTGGATTGATACAGTTGTCGCAAGCGCCGCAGTTTTCTGTTTCGTATGACTCGCCGAAATAGTGAAGCAAGAGTTTGTGTCGACATACCGATGACTCTGCGTAGGTCACTGTTTCGTTAAGAAGTTCGCGAGCTATTTCCTGTTCTGCGACATCTTTTCCTTTATTAAATTTTTCTAGTTTATGAATATCTTCGTAATCGTAGAAAGCGATACATTTGCCTTCGCCGCCGTCACGTCCAGCGCGGCCTGTCTCTTGATAATAACCTTCGAGGCTCTTAGGTATATCGTGGTGGATGACGAAACGGATGTCTGGTTTGTCAATACCCATTCCGAAAGCGATAGTAGCGACGATGATATCAGCTTCTTCCATCAGGAATCTGTCTTGGTTATCGCGGCGAGTCTGAGTGTCGAGACCAGCATGATAAGGGAGAGCGCGGATGCCGTTTGCAACGAGGACTTCTGCGAGTTCCTCGACTTTCTTGCGGCTCAAGCAATAAACGATACCAGATTTTCCTGGATTACTCTTAATATATTTTATGATATCCTTAACGACATCTTTTGTCTTTGGACGCACCTCATAATAAAGGTTTGACCTGTCGAATGATGACTTGAAGACTTTTGCATCAAGGATTTCAAGATTTTTCATTATATCTTTTTGAACTTTCACTGTTGCTGTTGCAGTGAGAGCTATGACTGGCAATTTTGGTCCGATGGCATTGATGATAGGTCTAAGGCGTCTGTATTCAGGGCGGAAGTCGTGACCCCATTCAGAGATACAGTGAGCTTCATCGATGGCAAAGAACGAAATCTTCAATCCGCGCAAGAACTCTACTGTCTCTTCTTTGGTAAGAGATTCTGGAGCTACATATAACAACTTCGTCTTTCCACTTGAAAGGTCTTCTTTCACCTGATTCAGTTCAGTTTTCGACAATGAAGAGTTCATAACGTGAGCTATGCCAGAGTCGGCACCGAAGTTACGAATCATATCGACTTGATTCTTCATTAATGCGATCAATGGTGAAACGACGATTGTTGTGCCCTCACTTATCAATGCTGGCAACTGATAACATAGCGACTTACCGCCGCCTGTTGGCATAAGGACGAACGTATTGTTGCCTGCCAATATACTTTTTATAATAGCCTTTTGATTGCCTTTGAATTGCTCGAAACCAAAAACGTTCTTTAATAAATCGTGCAAACCTTTTTCATCAATTTTTGCCATATCCTTTTCAATGAAATTTATTTATATTTGCAAAGTCTTGTTTAAAAGTAAAATTTATTTTTCGTCTCAGACAAAGTTATGATTTTTAACTTTAAAGAAGCAAGAAAAAAATGATATTTTTTTAAAATTATGGAAAGCATCAAGGATATCGCAATTCAAGTTATTGATACAGAAGCCAATTCAATACTAGGTCTCAAAGAACTTTTAACTGATAATTTCACAAAAGTAGTAGAATTAATATTGAATTCTAAGGGCAATGTTATTATTTCCGGCATTGGAAAGAGTGCAAATATCGCACAAAAGATAGTTGCGACCTTAAATTCCACAGGAACTACTGCGGTTTTCATGCATGCGGCCGATGCCATTCATGGTGATTTAGGCATCATCAGAGACGAAGATATTGTGATAATTATTTCCAAAAGCGGCGAGACTCCTGAGATAAAAGTCCTTGCTCCATTAATAAAAACGAGGAAGAACAAACTCGTCGCCATCGTAGGAAATACTGAGTCTTTCCTTGCTAAAGAAGCCGATTACGTCATCGACACCACGGTACCGCACGAGGCTTGTCCTAACAACCTCGCTCCTACATCCAGCACCACAGCGCAGCTCGTCATGGGCGATGCACTGGCAATGGCTTTGTTGAAATGCCGCGGTTTCAGCGCACAAGACTTCGCCAAATTCCATCCAGGCGGCGCATTAGGAAAACGCCTCTACCTCAGAGTCGGCGACCTTTGTGTAAAAAACGCAAAGCCTATGGTGACAGAAAACGACGTCATGACTAACGTAATAATAGAAATCACAGAGAAAATACTCGGTGCAACAGCAGTGATGCGCGACGACAAACTCGTCGGAATCATCACCGACGGCGACCTCAGAAGAATGCTCATGAAACATCCTAACATAGAAGAGGTAAAAGCCAAAGATATCATGACTGTAAATCCCAAGACAATAGAAAAAAACGACCTGGTCGTCAATGCATTGGAACTGATGCGCAAAAAATCCATAACACAGCTTCCTGTAATGGAAAACGGCAATTATATCGGAATGATTCATATACACGATATAATAAAAGAAGGGATAATTTGAGCTAAGAACTAAGAACTAAGAGCTAAGAACTTTGAACTCTGACACTGACACTGACACAGACTATGAACTATGAACTTTAAACTATAAACTTTAAAACAATGATATTAAGGACTGACAATTTAGTAAAGAAATATAACAACCGCACTGTCGTGAAAGGCGTGAGTGTGGAAGTGAAACAAGGTGAAATCGTTGGTTTGTTAGGACCTAATGGTGCTGGCAAAACCACAACGTTTTATATGACTGTCGGCCTCATAAAACCATTTTCTGGTCACGTTTATCTTGACAACGAAGACATCACTCAGTTTCCGATGTACAAAAGAGCTCAGCTTGGCATCGGTTATCTGGCACAAGAAGCGTCTGTATTCCGTCAGCTCAGCGTCGAAGACAACATCGCGTCTGTGATGCAGTTCAAGAAAGGCATGACGAAAGAACAGCAGCAAGAGAAACTTGAGTCATTGCTAAATGAATTCAGTTTGCAGCATATCAGGAAAAGCAAGGGCATCCAGCTGTCAGGAGGCGAACGACGCAGAACCGAAATAGCAAGAGCTCTCGCTGTCGACCCTAAATTCATACTCCTCGATGAGCCCTTCGCTGGTGTCGACCCTATCGCTGTGGAAGACATCCAACGAATAATAGCAAAACTGAAAACCAAAAACATCGGCGTGCTCATCACCGACCATAATGCAAACGAGACATTATCAATAACAGACAGAGCTTATCTTGTCTTTGAAGGTCAGGTGCTCAAAGCTGGCACTCCGGAAGAACTCGCCAACGACGAAGTGGTAAGAAGCCATTATCTAGGTAGCAATTTTGAACTAAGAACGAAGAACTTTGGTCTTTGACTTTTGAACTAATGTGAGCCCTGAAAGGGCGAAACATATATAGGATAAGGCACGCCTTATTAGTTAGGAGTTTCCAATGCGTTAGGGATTGAAGCGGCATCCTTTGCGAGCGGGATTTGGGAACGGGATTTGGGAAGTGGGATTTGGGGAGTGGGATTTGGGAAGCGGGATTTGGGGAGTGGGAAGCAAATTGAGCGAGCAAAGATATAGCGGAAAGCCCGACGGCTTTGCCGGAACGCCCAAATTCAATTAACAATTAACAATTGGAGTGAGTTGTGATTGTTATTTTTGACTCACTCTGTGTCTTTGCGTCTCTGTGACTTTACAGCTTTAAAAAGCGAAATCAAAATATAAAACAACATCACGAAAGGTATCGCCGCGAATCCCAAGAATACGAATGCCACAATTGCGAATATCGCCAAGATATAAATGTGAATATTTTCTTTAAATTTTAAGTTCTTAATTTTCAAGGAGAAAAAAGGAATTTCGCTTACCATCAAATAACTGAATATTCCAACTATCGCTATAAGGAAATATGGATTCGACATATTATTTGCCATAAAAGCGAGTTTTTCGTTTTGCAATGTAAAAGGCAATGAAGCCACGAAGAGACCCATTGCAGGAGTTGGAAGTCCGATGAATGAAGTCGTTTGTCTATCGTCGATGTTGAATTTAGCGAGGCGCAACTCTGCGAACACAGCCAAGAAGAAAGCGACGAATGGCAATATATTGAAATCTGCGATTTCAAGACTAAAGCTGTTAGCTATTGGCTGTTGGCTTAAATAAAAGTAAATGATGAATGAAGGAGCGACTCCGAAAGAGACGACATCAGATAGCGAGTCGAGCTGCGCTCCGAGTGGAGAGTACGCCTTGAGGAGACGAGCTGCAAAGCCGTCAAAAAAGTCGAAGACTGCGGCTAAAAATATCATCGTACCAGCAGCCACGGCATAGCCATTACACATCAAGACTATAGAAATACAACCCGACAAAAGATTGCAACATGTTATTGCATTAGGAATATGTTTTATCATTTTTATCATTTTTATCATTAAAGCCAACGGACTACAGTCAACAGTCTTTGTCCTTAATTATTATTTTTCAACTTTCAATTTTTATCTTATGTAATGAGGCATATTTTCAGGCAAAATGATAGAATATTCGATAAGGCCTTTTATTTCGCCGTCGACGAACCAAGGAGTCTGGTAAATCATCTTCTTCACGTCGCCCTTCTGAATGGTATAAACATTTGTAGCTTTTTCGTCAATCAATCGTTTGATTGTCTCTTGCGACGACTGTTTGTGACACGCCATCATATTTTTTCCAACCATATCACTAAAAACCGATTTTGCCTTATCATTCATATAAACGACATTACCATCTGTATCTGAGATAGTTATACTCACATTTATTTCTTTAAAAAAATCAAAAATATTATTTTCCATGACTTTAAATTTTAATGCAAAAAAAAGAAATATTTAGCAAATAAACACATCATCTTAAAAAAAAATAAAAGTAACAAAACAACGAGGTAAAATCGAGGTAAAATGTTATATTTGCAAATCAAATAAGAAATCTTGAAGAAACTGTATAAATACATATTAAGTTCATTTGTCGGCACTTTTGTTTTCACATTTTTCATTGCCGTATTCATCTTGCTTATGCAGTTTCTATGGACGTATCTCGACGACCTTGTAGGCAAAGGATTAGGCTTCGATGTCTTAGGTAAGTTAATGTTTTACACAGCGATAACATTCGTTCCAATGGCAATGCCACTCGCGATACTATTATCATCGCTGATGTGTTTCGGTAATTTAGGCGAATTCTACGAACTTGTCGCGATGAAAGCTTCTGGGATTTCCGTCTGGAGAGTCATGCGTCCGTTATTAATTTTCTCTATAGCGATGAGCATCACGGCTTTCATATTTTCAAACAACGTATTACCCGTTGCGACATTAAAATCGAAGACATTGCTACGCGATGTCAGGAAACAGAAGATGTCGTTCGACATTCCTGAGGGAAGATTCTACAAAGGCATTGACGGATATACAATCAGAGCAGAGAAAAAAGGAGCTGACGGATCAACGCTTTACGGAATGATGATTTACGACCACACAGAGCACAAGGGCAACATCAAGGTCACAATCGCCGATTCCGCAACAATAGCGTTAGCTCCGAACCAAAAAGAAATCGTATTCACGCTTTATAGCGGATACAATTACAACGAAGTCGTTAGCGATAAAAAATATAAGATTCGCCGACCTTTCGAGACGATGAAATTCGACAAACAATATGTCAGTTTCGACATTTCGGATTTCAACATGAAAGAAAGTGACGGAAGCGCTCTTAAAGGACATCAGTCAATGTTGAACATCAATCAGTTGGTCGTTGCCATCGATTCATTGGAAAACAATTCAAAAGAAAGGCAGACAACATACAAGAACTCTTTTAAAAACAGACTTCAGCATTTGTCGTCAAAAGATGTCGTCAACAAAAACACAAAAGGTAAAAAAGTTGATATTGATACTATTACCGTATTCAAATGGCCTCTTTTAGACAATTTCAGCAAGAATGAACAAAAATCTATTGTCAATATGGCCATATCATCAACAAAGAACCAGGTCGACAATATTGAATTGAATATCAAGGACTTCGAACGGCAAGATTCCAACATCAGGAGGCATCAACAAGTTTTACACGAGAAATTCTCTCTCAGCATTGCATGTCTGCTGTTTTTCTTCATTGGTGCGCCACTCGGAGCCATCATACGCAAGGGCGGGCTCGGTCTTCCTATAGTCGTCAGCGTGGTATTTTTCGTCATTTATTACGTCATTTCCATTACAAGTCAACGCATTGCAATAGCCGGTGACATTCCTATATTTTTAGGCGTATGGCTATCATCAATAATAATATTACCGATTGGAATTTTCCTAACTATCAAAGCCACAACAGATTCAGCACTATTAGACGGAGAAAGCTGGAAAAAGACATTCAGAAAAATTTTCAATAAAAACAAATAAACACTTTTGCTATGAATATTTTAATGCTTTGCAACAAGTCACCTTATCCGCCAAGTGAAGGCGGACCAATGGCAATGAACAGTATTGTCAATGGTTTATACGAAGCTGGACATAAAGTAAAGATACTTGCTGTCAATAGTGAGAAATATCATATCAAAGAGGCAGATATACCTCAATCGTACAAAGATAAGACAGATATTGAATTGGTGGATATCGATTTAAAGATAAAGCCAGTCGAAGCGTTCAAAAATCTTTTCACAAACAACTCGTACCATGTGGAACGCTTTATCTCTGAGGACTTTAGAAAAAAACTCATTGAGATTTTAAAGAAAGACCAATACGACATTGTCCAATTAGAAATGATTTACATGGCTCCGTATATCGAGACAATCAGAGCCAATTCCAACGCCTTGATTGTATTGCGTGCTCATAACGTAGAACATCTCATTTGGGACAGGATTGCCAAGAAAACCAATTTCTTACCTAAGAAATGGTATTTGAATCACTTGGTTCGCACATTGAAAGATTATGAGTTAAATGCTATTAACAAAGTCGATGGCATTGCTGCTATTACATACCGTGACGCTGCATTTTTCCGTGGCGAAACATCGGTTCCAGTCATCGACATTCCTTTCGGCGTCAATCCAGATGATTTCACACCAAATTACGAAGTGAACGAAAATCCTACTTTATATCACATAGGATCAATGAATTGGATGCCTAACGAAGAAGGCATACGCTGGTTTTTGAAAAATGTCTGGGAAAAACTCAAAGAAAGAGAACCAAACATGAAGTTAAATCTCGCCGGACGTCACATGCCTAAATGGTTAATGAACCTTAAAAAGAAAAATGTCAAAGTATGGGGCGAAGTCCCTGACGCAAAAGAATTTATCAGAAGCAACGACATTGCGATAGTACCACTTCTATCCGGCAGCGGTATCAGAATCAAAATCATCGAATCAATGGCGATGGGCAAGACTGTCATCACTACAATGATTGGCGCGGAAGGCATTCAATATTCTGAATATAACAATATCATCATAGCTGATAATCCTACGAAAATCGTTGAAACAATATGCAGAATAACAAAAGATCCTAATGAAATTCAACGTATTGGAAGAAATGCAAGAAAGCTTATCGAAGATATTTATGACAACAAGAAAATCATCGACAGACTGTTAATATTCTATGATGAAATAAGCAAAAAGAAAAAAGACATAACATACATAAACCATTGATATGAAAATATTTGTATTGTTACCGAGAATTCCATGGCCACTTGAAAAAGGCGACAAACTGAGAGCTTTCAATCAGATTAAACAGCTCGCCAAAAACAACGATGTGGTTCTCTGTGCTTTAAACGACAAGAAATCCAATAAGAAAGAAGCGTTCAAAGCATTGCAGCCTTATTGTATCTCAGTGACATTCATCGACATAAACAAAATATCAATATTATTCAACATAGCTAAGGCTTTCTTCAAAGGACTTCCTCTTCAATGCGGATATTTTTATAACAAAAAAGCACACAAGAAAATACAAAGCCTTATCAAGAAGCACAAACCAGATATGCTCTTCGGACAGCTTCTGAGAGTAGCAGAATATATACGTTATGAAAAGACGCCTAAAAGCATTGATTATCAGGACGTATTTTCCATGGGAATGAAACGTAGAAAAGAAATCGCACCTTTCTATATGAAGCCTTTTTTCAATATGGAATATAAAAGGCTGAAACGCTACGAACACGACATCTTCAACGACTTCGATATCAAAACGATCATCAGCGAACAAGACCGCAACTTTATAGACCATCATAAAAACAATGAGATATTGATAGTTCCCAATGGCGTTGACCACGAATATTATACTCCACGCGAATGCGAAAAAAAATACGATATCGTGTTCACTGGAAATATGGCTTATGCGCCTAATGTCAATGCCGTGGAATATCTGGCAAACGATATCTTGCCTTTAGTATGGAAAGAACTTCCTGAAACAAAACTATATGTCGCGGGAGCAACACCAGACCCTCGTGTCAAGAAAACGGCTTCCGACAAAATCATCATCAGCGGATGGATTGACGATATGAGAGACGCATACGCACAAAGCAAAATCTTCATCGCACCGATGAGAATTGGAACAGGACTTCAAAACAAGCTACTCGAAGCCATGTCGATGAAATTACCTTGCATAACGACATCTCTTGCCAACAACCCATTAGGCGCAGAAGTCGGAAAAGAAATACTTGTCGGAAACAACGAACAAGAACTCGCAAATCACATAATATCATTGCTGACAAATAAAGAAAAAGCCAACACCTTGGCACAAAGCGGATACGACTTCGTCCGTCGCGTCTACGACTGGAGCGAAGCGACAAAGATTATGGAAGACGAGATGAAATTGAAAATTAAATAAATAATCTGGTTTAAGGTTTAATGCTTAAGGTTTAAGATTGAATCAAGATATACTTTCAACTCTAAACTTCAAAACTACTTTAAACTTTAAACCTTAAACTTTAAACTAAAAAATTATGGCTGACGACAAAAAGATTATTTTCTCGATGGTTGGTGTAAGCAAAATCATTCCACCTACGAGACAGATTTTGAAAGATATTTATTTATCATTCTACTATGGTGCAAAAATCGGCATCATCGGTTTGAATGGTTCAGGTAAATCTACCTTATTGAAAATCATTGCTGGCAAAGACAAAGCATATAATGGCGAGGTCGTTTTCTCACCAGGATATTCTGTCGGTATGTTAGACCAAGAACCAGAACTTGACAACAACAAGACCGTTAAGGAAGTCGTTCAAGAAGGCATCCAAGAAGTCGTTGACATCTTGAAGAGATACGAAGAAGTGAACGCACGTTTCATGGAAGAACTCACCGACGACGAGATGAACGCCTTGGTTGAAGAACAAGGACAACTCACCGACTTGATTGAACAACACGACGCTTGGGACTTAGACAGCAAGTTAGAAAGAGCCATGGACGCGCTCAACTGTCCTGACGGTGACACTCCTGTCAAGAACCTCTCTGGTGGTGAACGCCGCCGCGTTGCGTTGGTGAGATTGCTCCTCCAAGAACCAGACATCTTGTTATTGGACGAGCCTACCAACCACCTCGACGCAGAAGCTATCAACTGGTTGGGGCAACACTTGCAACAATATAAAGGCACCGTCATCGCCGTAACCCACGACCGTTACTTCCTCGACCACGTCGCTGGATGGATCCTCGAACTCGACCGTGGCGAAGGTATTCCATGGAAAGGCAATTACTCTTCATGGCTCGACCAGAAGACAACACGCATGGCGATGGAAGAAAAATCAGAAAGCAAACGCCGCAAGACTTTGGAACGCGAGCTCGAATGGGTCAGAATGGCACCGAAAGCACGTCATGCAAAAGGTAAAGCTCGTCTCGCTTCTTACGAGAAACTTCTTAACGAAGACGTAAAAGAAAAAGAAGAAAAACTCGAAATCTATATCCCTAACGGCGATCGCCTCGGCAATAAGGTCATCGAAGCTAAAAATATCACCAAAGCCTACGGCGATAAGTTGCTATTCGAAAACCTCAGTTTCAGTCTCCCACCAGCAGGTATCGTCGGCGTCATCGGACCTAATGGCGCTGGTAAGACAACATTGTTCCGCCTCATCATGGGATTGGAAAAACCAGACTCAGGAGAGTTTGAAGTAGGCGAAACAGTGAAGACAGGCTACGTCGACCAACAACACGCCGACATCGACCCTGAAAAGACAGTGTGGGAAGTAATATCTGGTGGAAACGAGTTGATTCAACTTGGCAAACGTACCATGAACTCAAGAGCATACGTCTCAAGATTCAATTTCGGCGGCAACGACCAGCAAAAGAAAGCAGGCGTTTTGTCGGGCGGTGAACGTAACAGAATGCACTTGGCGTTGACATTAAAACAAGAAGCCAACGTACTTCTCCTCGACGAACCTACCAACGACATCGACGTCAACACATTGAGAGCTTTGGAAGAAGGTTTGGAAAACTTCGCAGGATGCGCCGTCGTCATCTCACACGACAGATGGTTCTTAGACAGAATCGCAACTCACATCCTCGCTTTCGAAGGCGATTCACAGGTTTATTTCTTCGAAGGAAGCTATTCAGAATATGAAGAAAACAAGATTAAACGTCTTGGCAACGCAGCACCTAAGAAATTCAAATATAAGAAATTGATGTAATTAAGTCTCATAGACGCAGAGTCACAAAGTCTCAGAGAAAACAACTTTGAGTCTTTGCGACTTTGCGACTTAAATATCTTGCTGGAAATAAATAATTAAAAAACAGGACAAAGTCGGTTGTCTGTTGACTATTGTCCGTTGACTTTAAAAATATGGAAAACGAAAAAATAGAATTAACAGAATTATCAGAACTCGGTGAATTCGGTCTCATCGACAGACTGACGAAAGACATCAAGACATATAACAAATCGACAGTGAAAGGCATCGGCGACGACGCTGCTGTCATCGACCATAAGAGCGAGCAGACATTGATTTCTACCGATGTCTTGATTGAAGGCGTTCACTTCGACATGACATATATGCCTTTGAAACACTTAGGTTATAAAGCTGCTGTCGTGAACTTCTCCGACATCTACGCCATGAACGGAACACCGACACAAATCGTAGTCGGAATGGGAATTTCAAGCAAATTCTCAGTCGAAGCCGTTGAAGAGATATTTGCCGGCATCAAGTTAGCATGCGATACTTACAAAGTCGACTTAGTCGGTGGAGACACCACTGCAAGCAAGTCGGGACTCTTCATTTCAATAACAGTCATTGGCAAGGCAAAGAAAGACGACATCGTCTATCGCGATGGCGCTAAAGCCAACGACCTTTTATGCGTCAGCGGAACACTCGGCGCAGCATACACAGGACTTCTCATTTTAGAAAGAGAGAAAGCCGCTTTCATGGCAGACCCTAACGTACAGCCTGAGCTCTACGGCTACGATTATATTTTGGAAAGACAGCTCAAACCAGAAGCTCGTAAAGACATCGTCGCTAGACTCAAAGAGTTAGAGATAAAGCCAACAGCAATGATTGACATATCCGACGGACTCGCATCAGAGATTTTACATCTTTGCAAAGACTCTAAAGTCGGTTGTCGCGTCTTCGAAGACCGCATTCCAATGCATCAGAAAACCATCGACGTCGCTAAGGAATTCGACATAGTGCCATGCGTGGCAGCACTCAATGGCGGCGAAGACTACGAACTTCTCTTCACCGTAAAACAAGAAGATTACGATAAAGTCAAAGACATGGAAGACGTGAGAATCATCGGCTTCATGACACCAGACGTCAAAGTCGCCGAACTCATCACTAACGATGAACATGTAATCCCAATCGAAGCACAAGGATTTAAACATTTTTAAGATATGAGCATTGAGCTATGAGTATTGAGCAGAAGCTCACAACTCATAGCTCACAGCCCATTGCATCATCAATTTATAGAATTAAATGATTTCCGACAAAATAAAATCCATCCTCAAAACCATCCCCACAGATCCGGGAGTGTATCGTTATTATGACGATAAAGGAGAAATTATTTATGTCGGCAAAGCCAAAAACCTGAAACGCAGGGTATCGAGTTATTTCAACAAAAACCAAAGCGGTAAAGTCAAGGTGCTCGTCAGTCGCATCGCTGATATCAAGTTCATCGTGGTCGACAACGAAATGGAAGCGCTTCTTCTCGAAAACAACATGATAAAGCAATACAAGCCACGTTACAATATCATGTTGAAAGACGACAAGACATATCCGTGGATATGCGTCAAGAACGAACGTTTCCCTCGCGTATTCCTCACAAGAAAGAAAGTCAACGACGGCTCGATATATTTCGGGCCTTATCCTTCGGTGATGACAGCGAGGACGCTGCTAGAAATGTTACGTCAGCTCTACCCTATCAGAAACTGCAAATTAATTTTAAAAGAAGAAAACATCGCTAACGGACATTATCGTCCTTGTTTAGAATATCATATCGGTAACTGCAAAGCACCTTGCGATGGAAGCATAAGCGAAGAAGAATACCACGAAATGATTCTCAACGTAAAGAAAGTCATAAAGGGTAATATTCAAGAAGTTCTAAGAGATATGAAAGCTCAGATGATGGACTACGCCTCGAGACTAGAATTCGAGAAAGCACAAGTCATAAAAGACAAATACGATATACTCGAGAACTACCACGCAAAATCCGTCGTGTGCAGCAACAGTCTCTTCGACATGGAAGTCTTCTCTTACGAAGACGCAGGTAATTCATTCTATGTCAACTACATGAAAATCGTCGAAGGTGCGATAATACAGTCACATTCTTTTGAGTTAAAGAGAAAGTTAGACGAAAGCGCAGAAGAATTATTGTCAATGGCTATCGTTGAAGTCCGTCAGATGATGGAAAGTCATAACATAAAGGAGATTATCGTTCCGACAGAGTTAGACATCAAACTAGAAGGCGTAAAGTTCACCATCCCGCAACGAGGAGAAAAACTCGACATCTTGGAATTGTCTCAGCGTAACGCAAAACAATATCGCCTTGACACGGAGAAGCTTCGCACTTTAGTCGACCCAGAACGACATACAAAGAGAATCTTGAATCAGATGAAAGACGACTTGAATCTGCCGGTGTTGCCTGAAGTGATTGAATGTTTCGACAATTCCAATTTCCAAGGCGATTATGCTGTAGCCGCGATGACGCAGTTTGTCAATGCGAAACCCAACAAGAGCGGCTACCGACATTTCAATATCAAGACCGTTGAAGGTCCGAACGACTTCGCCTCTATGGAAGAGATTATCTACAGAAGATACAAACGCCTTTTGGACGAGGAGCAGCGACTTCCAGATCTGATTGTCGTTGACGGCGGCAAAGGACAATTGTCGTCAGCCGTTAAGATTTTGCAGCAGCTAGGATTATACGGAAAGATAAGCATCATCGGCATTGCGGAAAAATTAGAGGAGATATATTTCCCTGGCGACAGCATACCTTTATATATAGACAAACGCTCCGAGACATTAAAGGTGATACAACACATCCGCGACGAAGCGCACAGATTCGGCATCACATCACAGAAAGAAATTCGAGAAAGGATTCCTTCATTCCGAGTTGAACGACATCAAAGGCATAGGCAAACATACAGCCGAGAAATTGATGTTAGAATTGAAATCCGTCAAGAACATCAAAGAAGCGAATTTGGAGACATTGGAAAACATCATCGGCAAGGCAAAGGCGAAGATTGTGAAGGAATATTTTGACAAAACATCCGTAGAATAATTATCCACGAATCTTCACGAATCTCCACTAAATTCCTTTCGTGATGGTTTCGTGAATTTTCGTGGATGATAAAATTTTCGTGGAAAACAAAAAACCTCGCAATCGTTTGATTTGCGAGGTTTTTGTGCTCCCACCTGGACTTGAACCAGGGACCAACTGATTATGAGTCAGCTACTCTAACCGACTGAGCTATAGGAGCAAGGCGAACAAATGTTCATTCCTTCGTTTTGCGAGTGCAAAGTTACAAAATTGTTGCTAATTTCATAACAAAATTTCAAAAAAAATTGAAAAATTTTTCTTACTATCAAAAATACTTTATCAAAGCATTTCAACCAATTGAATTATAATAATTTACAACTTCATCTAAGATTAAAAAGACCTCTTCTATCGTCCTTACTTCCATCAATCGTAACTTAAATTGCTTAAAATTTATGAAGCCTTTGAAATAAAGTCCCCAGTGTTTACGCATTTCCATCACGGCATAAAACTCATCTTTCTTATAATTTAAAGAATCTGACAGATGCGCCTTTGCAACACGAACTCTCTCTTCAACACTTGGTGCTGGCAAAATCTCTCCTGTATTAAGATAATGTTTTATCTCCTTGAAAATCCATGGATTACCGTATGTTGCACGTCCTATCATAAGTCCGTCTACGCCAAAGTTATCAATGAAATATTTTGCAGAAGGTCCGTCGATGACATCGCCATTTCCTATGATTGGTATTGTCATGCGAGGATTATTCTTCACCTCTCCTATCAAAGTCCAGTCTGCCGGCTCGCCCCATTTTGTCGTACGCAGTCTCCCATGAATCGTCAAAGCCTGAATTCCAACGTCTTGCAATCGTTCAGCGATATCGACAATCTCCTTATGTTCGCTGTCATAACCAAGTCGCGTCTTCACCGTAACTGGTTTTTTCACCGCTTTCACAACAGCTTCCGTGATAGCAACCATCTTAGGAATGTCGTTCATGATACCAGAACCTGCTCCTTTAGAAGCGACTTTCTTAACAGGACAACCAAAGTTAATGTCAATAATATCAGGATTATAACGCTCAGCATAACGAGCCGCTTCCACCATAGGGCCGACACTATTTCCAAAAATCTGAACTCCGAAAGGACGCTCACCTTCCACGAAACCTAACTTCCTCACACTCTTCACCGCATCACGAATCAAGCCGTCGGAAGAGATAAACTCCGAATAAACTATATCTGCTCCTTGTTCCTTGCACGCATGACGAAACGGAGGGTCAGTGACGCCTTCCATCGGCGCCAACAACAATGGAACATGATCGAATTCTATATCTGCAATCTTAAACATAAGTGACAAAAACCTTAAATTTTATTATGCAAAAATAAGCATTTCATATTATCAAAAATATTAAATTTGCAAATAAATCTAACATAATATGCAACATCCTATCATCAAGAAGACTAGCCGATTAGAAAGAATATTCATAATCGCAGCATTAATAATCGTCGGTCTTATACTATCACTCATAGTCAGCACTATCACCACTTTAGCAAACGGCAACTTTACGGAACTTTTCGTACTAAGAATCGTACAAATCAGCAGTCAGATTTTCACATTCGTACTTCCTCCTATATTGTATGTCATGCTCGTAAAAGAAAAGCCAATCATGTCGTTGGGAATCAACAAAGTCAAAATTCATTGGCTTTTATTAGGCGTAGCAATGATGTATGCAATATTACCACTCAACTCACTCTTTGCAGAATGGAATGCAGAATTAAGACTTCCAGAATCAATGAAAGCCTTGGAAGACATGATGAAATCAATGCAAGATGCTGCCACAGAAGTCACTGAAAAAATGCTAAACGTCAATAACATAAGCGGATTGATTATCAACCTATTCATGATTGCAGGATTAGCAGCTTTAGGTGAAGAATTATTGTTCCGTTCATTATTACAGACCTCATTAATAAAAATCTGCAAAAACGCTCATGTCGGAATCGTCTTAACTTCAGCAATATTCTCATTCATACATTTTGAATTCTACGGTTTCATCCCTCGACTTGTCTTAGGTCTGATTCTCGGTTATATGTTCTACTTTTCCCGTAGCATCTGGGTTCCTATGCTTATGCATTTCCTTAACAACGGAACAGTAGTCCTTATTTATTTCCTTAATAATAAAGGCATTACGAATATTGATGTCGATACTTTCGGACAAACAAATATTCTTGTTTTAATAGCCAGCATCATTATTATGATTGTTTTATTCTTGCTCTCAATAAAATATTCAGATAAAGAACGAACAATTACAACTTGTTGATTTTTTATAAAATATGAAATCATTATTTGTCATAGATAAGTTATTATTTTCCAAGCTATTAAAATTCGGAATCGTGGGATGTTCCGGAATGGTTATAGATTTTGGAATTACATATTTATGCAAAGAAATCTTAAAAATCAACAAATTCATCAGCAACGGAATTGGATTTATTCTCGCAGCAACTTCAAATTATTTTCTTAACAGAAACTGGACTTTCAACAGTCAAAGCGAAGATATTGGGACGCAATATGTACAGTTTATGATTGTGTCAGCCATAGGACTAGGCATCAACTCTTTTGTTCTATATCTTTTAAATGAAAAACTAAAATGGAACTTTTATTTCAGCAAACTTATAGCGATAGGAATCACTACAATCTGGAATTTCTTCGCTAATTTATTGTTCACATTTAAATAAGATACAGTCAACGGTCAACAGTCCTTGGATATACAAGATTCCGAACTCGGTGCATTACAGAATATCAAGAATGAATTAAAGAATGTGAACAAAGTCGCTCCTACTTGTGTTTCCAAAGTATCATCAGTAAACATAGAAAACGCGACTATAAATAAAAACACAATATACAAATAATTACGATTTCTCTTATCTGCAAAAAGCGGATAAAACATTGAAAACAAGAACCATAACAGACCGACAACGCCAAAAGCCACCATTATTGCAAGATATTGATTATGACTTCTAAGCCTATATTCCGGTTTTAATTTTGAATTTGTATTTTCGTAATAGTCTTCAAAATCTTTAACAATACCTGTTCCAACACCGAAATATGGATTGTCTTTTATGATTCCAAACGAGGCTTTTATATATTCAACACGTTGAAATACAGAGCTTCCATTTGCATCGCCGCTTCTTTCATAATTACGATAGGCCACCATAACTTTCATAATTCTAGTCTTAAAACCTGGATTCTCTATATAATTATAATTAGCAACGCCATTCTCTATATTTCTTATGTCATTTTCTGAAAGTTGTCCTACACCTTCCGCATCTTTCCTTAAATCTTTAGATGTAAGATAACGCACCAAAGTATAGTAAGCCTCTTCATATTCATGGTTAATTTTTTTAACACTTCGCTTATTCCATGCTTCCAACATCTCTTTTTTTGAAAGATACAAGCCAACATACCTCGCATCCTCTACGCCAAAACTGATGGTATCAAAAACATAAGGATTTCCTAATTTTGTATGCGTATCTAATTGAGAAACATCTATCTTAGCAGGACTCATATAGTCTTTAACGACCTTATAAGGAATGTATATCACGACACCTGTCACTACTACAATCACTACTACCATACAAATTTTAACATTTGTTTTTGTACTTTTGAAAACATAATACATCATAAGCACAAAACACAATGCTGCTATAACCAAAATGCTGGTAAAAGACTCAAAAACCGTTATCTGCCACAAAAACCATATTACCAGAAAAACCATAACCGATTTTATTAACAGACTGTAATTCTTCTTAACTAAATAATATCCCAATATAAATATTGAAAAAACAATACACAATGATAATCTGATATAATTTATAAAAGAAGAAAGTTCTCTTACATCAACAAAGTCACGACGGATGAATTTTATTGTTCCTAAGATAGTTACAAAAAAAACGGAACCAATAAAAAACCATAACACCGTATCAAACTGCTTACGATTCAATGGTTTCATCGATGACATCACAAGTGGAATTATCAAAAGTGGCAACTTAATTCTCAAATCATGGATTGCAGATTGAAAATCTGTAGTATATATCAGACCTATAATATGCATGATATATACCGAAACCATCACAACAGCGACTTTGTTATGAATAAAATCCGTAAAACGAGTCTTTACATTATACCATATACCCTTGAAAGATAAGGCGATACGAAACAGAATCCTACTTACAAACGGTTTCTCTGGATACATCTTGTTGATGGAACGCATGTCAAGACCGAGCAACAGCCACAATATCAAAAGATAGAATAGAGAAATGCTCAAGCCAAATCTCGATGTAGGCAAAAAAACTACGATCAAGATCAAACCGAGCAAATAGAAATATGTTCCCGTTTTACCGTATTCTACTTTCATATTTTTACTAGCCATTAGCTATCAAAACACGAATCAATTTATTCCTTTAAGAATACTTTCGTATTCGTTTTTAGCATTAGAATTCAGAAGTATTTCAACTGCACGATTCAACTCAACATCGTCTTTCAAAGTCGAAACTATCTTTCCTTTTTGGAAATAATAACGACCTACAATTTCCATTCTAAGTATTTCCGCAATCTCTTTTCTATTGTTAATCAAATCGTTATCCTTATGACTCTTCAGTTCATTTTCCAAAACATCAAGTTGTTCCTTGATATTATCATAATAACCTTCCAACTTAGCTGTCTTCACCAATTCATCGAAGTCCTTTTCACTTTCAGAAGTATATTTAAAATCTTGACCTTCAACGAATTTCACAAAGTCGTTATAAATTTCGTCAGTTATAATGAAAGTCTCTGGAGCATCAATCGACTTATGTTCTCTATAGAATTTATTCGCGTATTTGAAAATCATATTTTGAGCATAGAGATGAGCGGTTATTGTAGAAAGCATCTCTGGTTCTATCTTAACATCTGGCTGAATGCCATGACCCTCATAAACGATTCTTCCATTAGCGGTCTTGAATTGAGGACCGAGAGTATCGTTCTTAGCAAGAGTGTCGCTCTTTGCCTTTTTGGAATAATCAATTTCCTGGATACAACGTTTACTTGGGATATAATATTTAGAAACCGTCACTTTCATCTGAGTGTTATAAGACATCGGCAATATATTCTGTACCAATCCCTTACCGAATGTTCTTTGACCAACTATAACGCCTCTGTCGAAATCTTGGATAGAGCCTGAAACAATTTCGCTTGCCGATGCGCTAGACTCGTTGACCAAAATTGCGAGAGGAATTTCAGTATCTTCAGCTTCTTGTTTTGTATAATAGTTTCGGTTTTGTTCAGGTGTCTTGCCTTTTGTATAAACCACGAGTTTATTTTTAGGCACGAAGATATTTACGATATCGACAGCCTCGTTAAGCAAGCCGCCTCCATTTCCTCTAAGGTCAATAATCAAGCCTTTGAGTTCGTTTTGCGACTTCATTTCAAGGAAAGCATCCTTCAGTTCTTTAGCAGCGTCTTTAGTAAATTGATTAAGAATAATATACGCAATTCCACCATCAAGAACTGTATAATAAGGAATATTGTCTATTTTAATTTTTTCACGAGTAAGAGTCTTGGTGATAACATCTTTTTCGCCTTCACGTCTGAGTTTAAGAGTCAATTTTGAACCAGGCTGTCCCTTAAGGAGCTCACTGACTTCACTGACAGATTTATTTTCTGTATTAACGCCGTTTATCTCGACAATAGCATCACCAGGAAGCAAGCCGGCTTTATGAGCTGGAAAATTTTCATAAGGTTCTGAAATATGTACATTGCCATCGTAATAATTGATTATCGAACCTATTCCGCCGTATTCTCCCATAGTAAGAAGTCGTACGTCTTCAATTTCAGACTCAGGTATAAATACCGTATAAGGATCTAATTCTCTGAGCATTGCATTAATTGCAGTCTCATTAAGTTCAGCTGGATTTATCTCATCGACATAATTCATGTTAAGATATTTCAGCACATTATTGTATATGTCGATGCTTTTTGATATTTCAAAATTATTTTGTTTTTCCTGAGCGAAAGATATTATTGGGAAAAACAACAATGCAAAAAAGAAAACCCTTAATCTATTATTCATAACAAAAAAAATTAATTCTTAAACAATCAAGACTCCCAACTATTAGGGGACCGGATCATAGCCGCTTCCGCCCCAAGGATTACACGATAAGATTCTTTTGAATGTAAGCCAGCCACCTTTAATAGCTCCATATTTTTTTATGGCTTCGATGCCATAGTTAGAACATGTAGGGATATATCTGCAGTTTCTTCCGATGAAAGGCGACAAGGTAACTTGATAAATGCGGATTAGCAATATCAAGAATTTAGCTGGCAGTTGTGTTATTTTTTTCATCATCTTGCAGAAAATAATTATTATTCAAACGCAAAGATAATTGTTTTATTTTCTTTTCAATATCTTCGTAAGGTAAAATTACCGTTGCCGTATAAACAAGTGCGATGTCGAAAGTGATTTTATGTTTCTCACAATTAACAATTATTTCAGATTTATTTCTTCGCCATGCTTCACGGACGAGTCTTTTCACTCTATTTCGCTTGACTGCGTGATGGAATCTTTTCTTTGATACAGAAACAAGGAAGCGAGGTATTGAAAGTTCGTCATCTTCCGACTTATATGCATGAACAACAACACGAAAAGGATAAAAGTTAAATCCTTTACCCTTCTCGAATAATAGTTGTATAGCTTTCTTCTTATATAAACGTTGTTCTTTCGGAAGTCCTTCGTTCATCGAAATTATTTTTTCTTAGCTTTCTTAATCTCGTTGCTGATAAATTCTTCAATTGCCATATTCATTGATGGGCAAGAAGGTGTTGGTGCGCTGAAGTTCAATGTGTAACCAGCGTCGGTGATAGCCTTGCATGTCGAATGTCCGAATCCGCCTATAGCGACATTTTCATCTTGGACAAAGTTAGGGAAGTTTTCTTTCAAAGAATCGATACCTGCAGGGCTGAAAAATACCAACATATCGTATTTTGCGATGTCAACATGTGACAAGTCGGCTGACACTGTACGGAAAATAACAGCTTTTGCATAATCAAGTTTAGCTTCTGTCAACATTCCGTCGTGGTCTTCTGTAACCAAATTAGAACTTGGCAAGAAGAACTTCTCTTCCTTATGTTTTTTCATTGTTCCGATGAGTTCTGCAAAAGTAGGCTCATGGAAAATCTTTCTTTTTCTGTATTGTGTAAAGTGCTGAAGATAAAGAGCTGTCGACTCTGATACACAGAAATACTTCAAATCTTCAGGGATGGTGTAACGCATTTCCTTTGCGATACGGAAAAAATGATCTATGGTGTTGCGACTTGTTAAAATTATTGCGGTAAAATCACTAAGTTTTATTTTCTCTTGTCTCAACTCACTAGCAGAAACTTCTTCTAATTTGATAAATTTTTCAAATTCGATGTTAACATTATACTTCTTAATTATAGACTCGTATGGAGTTTTTGCAACATCAACTGGCTTTGGCTGCGACAAAAGGATTGATTTTATCTTCATCTACAATATTTTTTATCTTTTACTAATTACGAAATATATCTTACCAACAAAATGATTAACAAGATGTTATAGAACATTTACAACCATCTTTGATACAACTAAGATGGGTAAAATTTCGATGGTGCAAAGATACAAAAAAATATTTACAAAATTTAATTTTGATAACATTCGTACCTCTATCAATAATTTTACAAATGTTATGATGAAAAATACGCCTAGCATTATCAATGTTATAATCAAGAATATCCTATACGGATGGAAGAAAAGAAGCAAAATCATTGGCACAAAAAACAGATTGCAAGTCGTCATTGCCGAGACATGAAAAGCGAAGTGAAAATGTACCAGCGCATCCGTTTTGAAGAGCCAGCTATAGAAAGACGTAATCAGATAATTGAAGACAAATACTGCCGCAACACATGTCGCCACGTCTATGAAAAAGTCAAAATTATCGTGCAGGATGCGATTCCCGCCATAGACGACGAATATCTTCTGAACGAATAAGGAAAGCATCAAGATAAACGAAACAATAACCGAAAAAGATGCGAGATTGAAAAACGACGGATTTTCACGCATGACCTTATCACCGCCTCCATTTTGAAATGGCATCGAGATGACTGTCGAAAATCGTTGTTGTGATAAAAATTTGTTTAAAACCATAAAAGCCATCACTACAAACAATATCACGAAATTCCATGCCGCACTAACGTATGAGACCTCTCTTTCTATCGGACCTTCGTATTGTCTAGACGTCTCCGTGATGAACCTAAAATTTGCATACGGATTATAACCTACACTATCGTCTGGGCAAACGACTTCTGGCATTTCCGCCATATTTTCAATATGATAATTCTCAGTTTTCAACTCTAAACTTTCACTTTTCCAAATTATTCGTTGCAAATTTACATCTTTGTTTTTTTCTTGACAAATATTTGTCTTTTTTTTTGAAATTTTGGAAATAGATTATTACTTTTGTAGTCCTAATAACGTTTTAAGAATATTTTTTCAAAACATTAAATATCATGGATCTTATAGAACAAATAAAACAAAACGCACGCGAAAACAGACAACGCATCGTGCTTCCTGAAGGTGACGAAGAAAGAACAATAAAAGCTGCCGACCAACTCATCGCTGACGGCATCGCTGACGTAATTCTTATCGGACCTGCACAGAAAATAAAAGATATGGCTGCTGAATTCGGCTTAAACAACATCGAAAAAGCAACTATCGTCGACCCAACAAACAATCCTGACAGAGATAAATATGCCAACTTGCTTTTCGAACTTCGCAAAAGCAAAGGCATGACAATAGAAGAAGCTCAAAAATATGCTGAAAACTTCATGTATCTCGGCGTTTTGATGCTCAAAGCTGGCGACGCTGACGGTTTGGTCAGTGGCGCTCGCAGCACAACAGGCGACATGCTCCGCCCTGCATTGCAAATCATCAAGACTGCTCCTGGCGTATCTTGCGTTTCTGGCGCTTTCATTATGTTCTTACCTAACGACAAATACGGAACAGACGGCAAAATAGTTTGCGCCGACTGCGCTGTAACTCCAGTTCCAACAGCAGAACAACTCGCAGAAATCGCTGTTTGTACAGCCGACACTGCAAAGAACATCGCTAAGATTGACCCTAAAGTCGCTATGTTGAGTTTCTCAACAAAAGGCTCTGCAAAACACGAAGACGTCGACAAAGTCATCAAGGCTACTGAATTGGCAAAACAAATGCGTCCTGACATCTGCATCGACGGCGAATTACAAGCCGACGCTGCTATTGTTCCTTCAGTTGGCGCAAGCAAAGCTCCTAACAGCGAAGTGGCTGGTAAAGCTAACACATTGGTATTCCCAAGATTGGAAGTCGGCAACATCGCTTACAAACTCGTTCAACGTCTCGCTGGCGCTGAAGCTGTAGGCCCAGTTCTCCAAGGATTCGCTAAACCTTGCAACGACTTGAGCCGCGGTTGTTCAATCGACGATATCTACAAACTCGTAGCTATCACATGTAATCAAGCAATCGCTCAAAAGAATTCATAATTCTCAATGCATAATTCATAATTGTAGAGACGCGTCAATGTAACTACAATA
>JAZLAL010000113.1:0-14901 GCA_045613185.1 Bacteroidales bacterium
GAAAAGTCCAATCTATTGTGACAATCGCGTGACATTGTCATACCCACAAGTCAGGACTTTTATCCGTGAAGGATTCGTTAAAATGTGTTTAGATAAGTTTGGCAAACCAGATGTTATTGCAGGTGTTGCCACAGGTGGCATTCCACAAGGTGCTTTAGTAGCACAAGAATTAGGATTGCCTTTCGTATACGTACGCTCAGAAAAGAAATCTCACGGCATGAACAATCAAATCGAAGGTATCATCAATAGCGGTCAATCTGTAGTGATAATCGAAGACTTGGTTTCTACAGGTAAGTCAAGCTTGAACGCTGTTGAGGCTTTACGTGAAAAAGGCGCTGTTATCAAAGGTATGCTCGCAATCTTCACTTACGGCATGGACGTAGCTGCTGAAAACTTCAAAAACAACAAATGCGAATTGTTCACTTTGACAAACTACAACGCTTTGATTCAAAAGGCTGCTGAAGAAAATTACATCAGAGAAGAAGACTTGGCTTCATTGTTAGAATGGAAGTCAAACCCACAAGCTTGGAGCGACGCAAGAATGTAATTAAAGGCTAAAGTCTAAAGTCTAAAATTTAGATTATGGTTTTTAAAAGTAATTGGGCTAAAAACAAAAAATCTGACAAAGATTTATTCGAGTATATAGGCGACATGAACAACATGCCGCCTATTTTACCTGAACAAGTTGTTAATGTTACTGCCGATAGCGACAATCTGGCTTTTACAATACAAGGCATGGGAAGTATCGCTCTCCGTGTAAACCAAAGAGAACCGAATAAATTCATTCAACTGGTGCCAGAAGGAAAGACTCCTTTTCAGTTTGCTTTGAATATTCATATCAGAAATATATCAGAGTCTGAGTCAGAATGTTGCTTTGAAATTGACGCACAACTCAATCCGCTTATGCAGATGATGGCATCACGACCATTGCAGAATCTGGTGAATATGATGGCGGAGAAAGTTTATTGTTTATAGTTCATAGTTCATAGTTAATAGTTAATGGCAAGTGTATGCACTAAAAACTACTATAAACTTTACACTTTAAAAGATATTTCTTTCAAATCGCAAACGACTACACGGTTGTTTTTTTCTTTTAATAAGAGACGTCCGAATTGGTCGTAACCAACAATCATCATTTCTTTAACAATGCCTTCGTGTTCGTAGGAAGCCCATTGCTGGTAACGATATAGATGTTTTATGTAACCATTGACTATTGACTGTTGACTGTTGACCATTGACTGTTGACCATTGACCATTGACTGTTGACTGATAGCTCGTAGCTCAAGGCAAATGTCATTTAAGATAGTTTCCAAGTTAAAATCATTTCCCGTTATCATCTTCATCGAAATTGGATTTGGGAGATTTTCATCGAAAGATGTCTGATTTACGTTCAAGCCAATCCCGATGATAGAAGTTCCCATCATCATTCCTTTGATTTCGTTTTTTATCAAAATGCCAGCGATTTTCTTGTCATTGAAATAAATGTCGTTAGGCCACTTGATGAAGAGTGATTCTTCGGGAAGATATTTCTTTAAAACATCAATCATCGTTACAGAAACCATCTGCGTCAAAAGGAATTGGTTTTCTGCTTTTAGGAAACTCATATCTAGCGCGATACTGAAAAGCAGATTCTTTCCGTCTTCGCTTTCCCACACATTCTTGCCTTGACCTTTGCCAGAGGTCTGATAATCTGTAACTATAATATTGTCAATAATATCAACGCCTTCGTTAAGAAGATTCTGAAGATGTTGATTTGTTGAATCTAATGTTTTAAAATGAGTGATTTTCATGACGCAAAGATAAGAAAAAGTTGAGAGTTTATAGTGTGGAGTTTATGGTAGTTGAAAGGTTAAATTTGAGTGTTAAAAGAGGCCAAGGCTCATTGCTCTAAGCTCATTGCTCTAAGCTAAAAAAAACTTTTGTCATTAGACTTTAGACTTTAGTCTTTTTATTATCTTTGCACAAATTAAATTTATTAAGAATCATGAGAGTAAGACACGAGTCAGATAATCCTGAAAATGTAGTTGCAGCTGTTGTTGAAGCTATGCAAGAACTTAAAGCAAAAGACGTTGTTTCATTAGATTTAAGAGACATATATTCATCTGTGACAGATTATTTTGTTATTTGTCATGCGCAGTCAAAGACACAAGTTTCAGCGATTGCTGATAAAATTCTTGATGATCTTCGCGACAATCATCATGTGAAGCCATATCATTACGAAGGTTTTGAAAATGCGGAATGGATTTTGATAGACTACATCGATGTAGTAGTTCATGTCTTCTTGGAGCCAAAACGCGAGTTCTATAAATTAGAAGCTTTATGGGCTGACGCGGAAAGGACTTCATACGAAGATTAATTTTAACGCATTAAAAAACAACTAATTCAATGGAGAATAATAATTCGTCAGGAAATTTTTCAAACAACAAAAACAACAAACCAAAGAAAGGATTTAATTTCCTTTGGATTTATGGAATCTTAGCAGTAGTGTTTATCGCTTCAACGGTATTTGGCGGAACAAAATCTGCAGAAGAAATAGACAAAGGTAAGTTAATCACATTACTTCGCGACAAAGACGTAGAAAAAATAGACTTGGTCAACGGAGAGATTGCAGAGATCTATCTTAATGAAGATGGTTTGAACAAGTATTTCCCAAACGACAAGTCGGGAAGTTTTTCATTGTCACCAAACTATACACTTCGCATTGGCTCTATAGAACGTTTCGAACAAGACATAGAAGAAGCACAAGAAGGTTTTGAGAATCCTGTTTATCCTCATGTTGTGAAGCGTCATAATTGGGGTTCTGAAATCTTTTCATGGATTTTCCCAATATTATTGATATTCGGCTTCTGGTTCTTGATAATCAGAATGATGGGGCGCAATGGCGGTCCTGGAGGCGGAGGCCAAATCTTCAATATCGGTAAATCACAAGCCAAGCTTTATGACAATGCTTCTGATGTAAAAGTTACATTCAAAGATGTAGCTGGATTGGAAGAAGCAAAAGAAGAAGTCGTTGAAGTTGTCGACTTTTTGAAAAATCCTAAACGTTATACAAGATTGGGTGGTAAAATACCTAAAGGTGTTTTGTTAGTAGGCCCTCCTGGTACTGGTAAGACATTGTTAGCCAAGTCTGTAGCTGGCGAAGCAGGTGTTCCATTCTTCAGCATTTCAGGTTCAGATTTCGTTGAAATGTTTGTGGGCGTCGGTGCTTCTAGAGTTAGAGATTTATTTAAACAAGCAAAGGAAAAATCACCAAGTATTATATTTATCGACGAGATTGATGCAATTGGTCGTGCTCGTAGCAAGAATCCTATGAGCGGCGGTAATGACGAAAGAGAAAGTACTCTTAACCAGCTTCTTACAGAAATGGACGGTTTTGGTACAAACTCTGGAGTTATCGTTATTGCTGCAACAAACCGCGCTGATATTCTCGACAAGGCTCTTATGCGTGCAGGTCGTTTTGACCGCCAGATTTATGTGGAACTTCCAGACCTCATTGGTCGTAAAGAGATTTTTGAAGTTCATATGCGTAAACTTAAATTGGCTGACGATGTGAACGTAGAGTTCTTGGCAAAACAAACTCCAGGATTCTCTGGTGCTGACATCGCTAACGTATGTAATGAAGCAGCTCTTATGGCTGCACGTCGCAATAAGGAATCTATTGAAAAACAAGACTTCCTCGATGCTATCGACCGTATCGTAGGTGGCTTGGAAAAGAAAAATAAAGTCATAACAGACTCAGAGAAAAAAGTCATCGCTTTCCACGAAGCAGGACATGCAACGACAAGCTGGCTCTTGGAATTCGCTCATCCGCTTGTGAAAGTTACAATTGTTCCTCGCGGCAAGGCTCTCGGAGCAGCTTGGTATTTGCCTAATGAACGCCAAATTACAACGAAAGAACAGATGTATCATGAAATGATTGCTACATTGGGCGGTCGTGCTGCAGAACAACTCATCTTCGGCCATATCTCTACGGGCGCACTCAGCGACCTGGAAAAGGTTACTAAACAAGCAACTGCAATGGTGGCATATTACGGCCTCGATGAAAGAATCGGTAACAGAAGTTATTATGATTCAACAGGTCAACAGGATTATGCTTTGACAAAACCATTCAGTGAAAAGACAGCGGAAATCATAGATGAGCAAGTAAGTAAACTCGTAGAAAGCGCATATCAAGAAGCTCTTAGAATATTGGGCGAAAATTTAGACGGATTGACACAACTTGCTAATAAACTCATTGATAAAGAAGTCGTTTTCGGCGATGACCTTGAAATGATATTTGGCAAACGTCCTTGGGTTAAGGAAGAAATAGAATTTCCAAAGAAAAGTCAACAAACTACAGACAACGTACAACAGTCACAGACTGACACAACGGATGAAACTAATGACACAAATGACAATGTGTCAGATGAAATCTTAAAAGATATTAACAAAGAAGAAAGTCAAGATTAAAATTATATTAATCAATGAATTTTCCTTTCGGATATAATAAAGATTGTACCAACAAGGAGCAGATTCTTGCCAAGGTTCGAAGTGCCATTTTGGAGAAGGATGAGAATCATTTCTCTGACATAAATCTTCAAGATGACACTTGGGTTCCTTTCAATGAAGATGACGGCAATGAATTTACGTTTATACAACGTTTTAAGGATAATGGCGGAATCTTTATGTATTTCGAGGAAATAGAGCATTTCAAAGAAGCAATGCAACAGTTTGTAGTTGAAAACAATTGGAATCCATTGCTTACGACAAGTCCTTTGTTAAAGGAGATTTTTGCTGATACTGATATTACATTCTATGATGATTATGATAATTTGGAACGTAAGAAAAATGTCAGCATAATAGATTGTGAATGCCTTATTGCTCAAACTGGTAGCATTTTGGTTTCTGAAGCTACAGCAGGCTCAAGAGCTGCGTATTCCTATGCCGATACTCTTCTGATATTGGCTCGCCCTTCGCAATTCGTGGCAAAAATGAAAGATGCCTTTTCTTTGATGAAAGATAAATATGGTGACAATCAGCCTTCTGGAATGACAATTATCAGTGGAGCTAGTAGCAGTACTGACATAGATAACACTCTTGTAATAGGCGCTTTCGGCTGTAAACAAATCGCACTTTTCTTAGTAGAATAGTTAATCTTTTCTATCTTTTACTTCTAGTTTCTTTGTCAATAATTCGATGAATTTGAACTCGCTTAACATTTGTTTTGCGATGATTCTGATAAGTGTGTATGACGGAATTGCGATTATCATTCCAACGACACCTCCTATATTGCCTGCCATCAATATGACTAAAAATATTTCAATTGGATGAGCAAATACGCTCTTTGAATATATTGTAGGTTGTAAGACAAAATTATCTATAAGATTGGCTCCGATAAATATACCTATGATTTCTAATGTGTTAGGTAATATTAAATCATAACTTCCAATGCCAAGATTTGAAATTATTCCGATTACAACGCCAACAGCACATCCCATCAATGGGCCAAGATAAGGAATTATATTCATAAGTCCGCCAATGACAGCAATTATCAATGCGTTTTTAATGTTGAATATTGCCAATCCGATGAATATCAATATCATCATACAAAGAACTTCAGAAATGAGTCCGAAGATGTATCGAGTAAGCATAACTCTTGAATCGTGAAGTATGTTTTTCATGCGCAATGTCTGATTGTCAGGAGTGATGGCCATGAAAATGTTATGTATGATGTTAGGGTCTCTCAAAAGGAAAAATGTTAAAAATACAGTGGAAAATGTGCCTACAACCAAAGAACTGGCTTTTGAAATAAGCCCTTCCACAATGCTGCTGAAATTGTCCCAGTTGACGAGGGTGTATAACTTGCTTTCCGCTGTTTTCAAAATGTCTTCTTCAGGACGAATGAAGTTATATTGTATGAGAAAATTATAAATGTTTTTCAGCGGTTTCTCAAAATATTCAACGATGGCGTTGGTGTCAATCTGTGATAATATAGATATTTCTTTATTTACTAAAGGTATTATTATCAAGAATATAAGTGAGAATATCAAGAACATTGCCATCATCGTAAGAACTGATGATACGGAATCGCCTAGATAAAATTTTTTGATGTGGAATTTCTTTATGCATTCACATAAAGGACGACCTAACATTGAAAATATAATGGCGATGGCGAAATATAGAAACATGTCAGGAAAGAAAAATATCAACAATCCGACAGCTAATATTCCAGCAATGGGTTTTATGAAGTCCTTGATTTTATTCATTAAAAGTCTATTAGTATATAAAGTTATAAAGTTATGGAGTTATGGAGTTGTGGAGTGATGGGGTGATGGAGTGATGGAGTGATGAAGTGATGAAGTGTGGCACTGCGACAGGCTCAGTGATTCCAATTCCTCAAATCCTCAGTTCCTCAGTTCCTCAAATCCTCAAATCCTCAAATCCTCAGTTCCTCAGTCCCTATAAAATATTCTCAAGTGTCATTCCGAAGAGTCTGCTTAATGGGATTCCCATTTCTGCAGCTTGTTTCGGCATGATGCTGGCTTCCGACATTCCAGGAACGATGTTGACTTCAATGAAGAACAAGCCTTCTTCGTTGAGAATGTAGTCGAAGCGAGCGAAGCCTTTGCAGCCAAATCTCTCGTAAAGCATTGCTGATGTTGCTTTTACTTCAATCTCTTCTAATTCGTCTAAAGCAGCAGGTGTTATCTCGTCTGATTTTCCGCTTGTATATTTTGCTTCATAGTCGAAAAATTCGTTTTTACTTACAATTTCTGTCAAAGGTAAAACCATCATCTTACCTTTATGTTCAATGACGCTACAAGCAAGTTCGCGACCTTTTACGAATTTCTCGCACATGATTTGGTTGCCAGCATTGAAAGCAGTTTCCACAGCCTTGTCAAAATCTTCTTCAGTGTTGACTTTGCTTACGCCTACGCTAGAGCCGTTGCATGTTGGCTTAACAAATAAAGGCAATCCTAATTCTTCAATAATGTCTTTTTTATCAATGATTTCACCTTTATTTATAGTGATGGATGGTGATACGGTCGCGCCGTGAGCAGCTGCTAAATGCTTGGTCAAATCTTTGTTGAATGTCAAAGCGCATGTTGTGAAATTAGAAGATGTGTAAGGAATGTTTAACATTTCAAAATATCCCAAAATCTCTCCGTTTTCACCAGGAATGCCGTGAACAGCATTGAATACAGCATCGAAAGTTATTTTGTTACCATTAATATTTATTGAGAAATCATTTTTGTCGACAGGAATATGTTGTTCGTCAACGGTTAAACAATACCATTCACCTTTCTTTATTACGATGACATAAGAATCGTAAAGTGTTGAATCTAAATGTCTTTTTACAACTTTAGCACTGCTTATTGAAATTTCGTATTCACCGGAGTAACCTCCACAAATAATTGCAATCTTTCTCATAATATTATTTCGATAAAAAAATTAAAATCGTTATCTTTGTCGCACCAAAATTAGTAAAAACGTCGTTATTGTTAAACATTAAAAAGTAAAAATAAATGAAAGCCTTCAATTTTTTAACTAAAAGGGCATTTTATATAAATTTGTTAATTGCTATTGCGTTGGTAATCATTATAATAGAAGTTGTATTCTTTTCGTTGAAAGGATATACTCGTCATGGTGAAGAAATAGTGGTGCCAGATTTTATTGGATTGAATTGTGATTCAGTTCTCGAACAGTGTGGTGATGATTTCAATTTTATTTTGTTAGATAGCGTATATACGAAAACATTGCCAGAAGGTTCTATATATCAACAAGATCCGTTGCCAAGTTCTAATGTTAAAAAAGGACGTAACTTGTATTATGTCAAAGTTTCTGAGGCTCCAGAAAAAGTAATGATGCCTAATTTGAAAAATTTGTCTTTGCGTCAGGCGATGGTAATTTTAAGAGCTAATGGATTGAAAGTAAGTGAACTTGAATTCGTTGATCACTTTGCAAAAAATGCTATTGTTGAACAAGAATTTAAAGGTGAAGCTATTGCGCCAGGAACTGAATTGGTGAAAGGCAGTGCGATAAAGCTAAAAGTAGGTTACGGACGAGATGACGTAAGAACTCATTTGCCTAATTTGTTGGCAGCTCATAAATCAGATGTTAAAAATCTTTTGCATGAGGCTTCACTTAATCTAGGCAGGGAATATCACATGGATGAGGATGAGACAAAGGCTTATAGAGTTTTCAAAATGAAACCTGTTTATGATATTGAAACTCTCGTAAAACTCGGTTCTACCGTAGATGTGTGGTATCGCTCTGAAACAAATTTCGACTTCAATTCATTTGAAAGAGAGTTGTTCAGGAAGGATTCTGCGCTCGCAGTGATGAAAAAGAAAAAACTTCCAGAGCACACAATTAAATACATAACAGATAGTTTTGATTATATAATCAAGAATCGTCGCTTCTTATACGACTCGATAAATCGTGAATATGATAAGAATGTTGCTTATACTAAAGCATTCTTTAGATATGTCTATCAAGAAGATACGATTGATATAGACTCTGTCTACAGAGATGCTATCAGTAAAAAGGAATTGCGAGAAAGTGAAAACGCAAAGAAGAAAAAGAAATAGTATGAAAAATAAGTTGTTGATAATAATATTTTTAATAGGATTAAATTGCTCGGCGCAAGAATATCTTAGCGGTTTTTCTTACGAAACCCGAACTGTTGACGGACGTCAGGATTTGAGAAGAGGAAATAATGCAGTCCAACTTCCTTTTTTCGATGATTTTACAGAAAGTGAGGTTTATCCAAATGCTTCTAAATGGCAAAGTAATAATGTTCTTGTAAATTCAGGCTTTCCGATTTTTCCAACGAATTTTAATGCTGTAACATTTGATATTTTAGATAATGCTGGAAAAGTCTATTCTCATGCATCCAGCTCTCCTTTTATTGCAGATTCCCTGATTTCAAATCCTATAAGTCTTAAAGACCTTACGCCAGCGGACTCTGTTTATTTCAGTTTTTATTATCAGCCACAAGGTAATGGCGACGCTCCTGAAACATCAGATTCTCTTGTACTTATGTTCGGATGTCGTACAGATTCTACTTTTGTGTGGAATCATATCTGGAGCGCAGAAGGAATCACATTGGATTCTTTCTTGATTGTAAATGATGGTAATTACTTCAAGCAGGTAATGATTCCTGTTGTTGATGCGAAATATTTTGGAAATGAAATAGTTATACTTTTCTATAACTACGGAAGTGTCCCTTCAACAATGTATCCTAATGATAGAAGTAATGTCGATAATTGGAATATCGATTTTATTTATCTTAATAAAAATAGAACATCTGAAGATACGACATTCCCTTTGGTGACATTTTCTGAAAAAATGCCGTCTCTGTTGAAACGTTATCAATCAATGCCTTACAGACAATATGTTAGCAATCCTACTGTCGCGATGGTGACAGATTATAATATGTATATCGCTAATCTTGATTCCGTTGGCGCAAATGTGCAATACACTATGCATGTTGAAAATGCAGCTTCAGACTGGAGCTTCGATTATAGTAGTCAGTGGTGTAATATTTCACCTTTTGTAACGAATGGTTTCCAGAATTGTGATGGCGACAACTCGACACAGGCTTGTCCTCATCTTAAGAATTTCCTTTTCGATATGAATGAGAAAGTTGATACAGCAACTTATTATATCACTAACATTATCAGCGTAAATGAATCTACATCTAATGCAAAAGGCGATACTTTGTACGGAGTGCAATCATTTAAAAATTATTATGCTTACGACGATGGTATTCCAGAAAGAGGATATGGCGTAGTTCCAGGTGAGTCTTGTTTCGCATCTCAATTCGGCGTTTCAATGCCAGATACATTGTCGGGTGTTTACCTTCTTTTCAACAGAACTCACAAAGATGCCAATTATGATTTCTTCGATATAGTTGTTTGGAATAATAATAACGGCAAGCCTGGTAATGAAATTTATCGTCTTGAAAACCAAAGACCAATATGGGATGACGAAGAGATTTATAAATTCGCTTATTATCCTTTTGATAAAGTGGTGAAAGTGAATGGAATTATTTATGTCGGAATAATGCAACATGCAAAAGAAAGTATAAATATTGGTTTTGACACTTCTGACGATAACAGCCAATATAATTTCTATGATGTTGGTTACGGCTGGGAAAATAGTAGCATGAAAGGCTCATTGATGATACGTCCAGCTCTTGGCGGAGACTATGACCTTCCAGAAGATACACCTCAGAATTCACGACTCAGACTTTACCCTAATCCATCAAAAGATGTGATAAACATAGGTGATTTGGAAGCGGAGACATGTAAAGAAATCATGATATTCGACATGACAGGTCGTTTGATGAAACATTTCACTAATGAGCTTAGTTTAGATGTCAACGACTTGCCAACAGGTCTTTACATGATGCGTGTAGTGTCTGATAGTAAAGTTTATACAGAAAAATTTATGATTTCCAGATGAGTATGGCAGAAAGATTTGAAGATATAAAAGAAGAAGAGAAGAAACAAGACTTCGTGGGAAGATATCAAGATGATGATACAGAAGAAAGTACTGAGCTTTTTGAGCATTTCCGTATCGTAGCAGATCCGGGACAGTCGCTGGTGCGTATCGATAAGTTTTTGCAGAATCGCATGGAGAACGTTTCTCGTAACAGAATACAGAATGCAGCTAAGGCAGGAAGTATTCTCGTGAACGGCGTTTCCGTAAAGCAAAATTATAAGGTGAAACCTAATGATGTCGTTACCATCGTTCTTTCATTTCCGCCTCGCGAAGTCGTCATCACACCGGAAAATATTCCTTTGGAAATCGTTTACGAAGACGATGATGTCATCATCATCAATAAACAAGCTGGTCTCGTCGTTCATCCAGGTCACGGTAATTTCGATGGAACATTATTGAACGCTCTCGCATATCATTTTAAAAATACAAATCAAAAAGTTGAAAACGGCTTCGGTTATCTCGTACATCGCATCGATAAAGACACCACAGGTCTGATGATTATTGCTAAAAACGAGACAGCGCAGACAGTTTTGGCGAAACAATTTTTTGAACATAGCATAACACGCCGTTATCAGGCTCTCGTCTGGGGCGACTTTGCGGACGAAGAAGGAACTATCGAAGGCCATATTGGTCGCAGTACTAAAGACAGAGTCGCGATGGCAGTCTATCCTGATGGCTCGCAAGGCAAGTCGGCGGTGACACATTATAAAGTCCTTGAACATTTTAATTACGTCACTTTGGTCGAATGTCGTCTCGAGACAGGAAGAACACACCAGATACGCGTGCATTTCCAACATATCGGACATCCGTTGTTCAACGACTATCTCTACGGCGGCGACACTATTATAAAAGGTACAACCTTCTCGAAATACCGTCAGTTTATTGAAAACTGCTTCAGAGAAATTCCTCGTCATTGCCTGCACGCCAAAATCTTAGGCTTCGTGCATCCAACCACAGGAAAAGAAATGTATTTCGATTCAGAACTTCCAAGCGATATGGTAGCAGTCTTGGATAAATGGCGTAATTATATTAAGACACGAAATGAATAATAGTAAAGACGCGTCAACAATACTGTAAAATATAAAAGATGTTTGTTGACACGTCTCTACAAAAAAATATAATATGATAGTTGTAACAGGTGCAGCTGGTTTTATCGGCAGTGTCGTAGCTGCGGAACTTAATCAAAAAGGATATAACGATTTGATTCTCGTTGATGATTTTTCTAAAAAAGAAAAAGAGAGAAATTATATCGACTTGAAATATAAAACTTTAGTTGACAGAAATATCTTTTTTGATTGGTTTAAGGAAAATCATGAAAAAGTGACTTTCGTCGTACATCTCGGAGCTCGTACCGACACCACTGAATTCGACTGGAATGTGTTTCAAAAATTGAATGTAGATTATACCGAGACGATGTTCTCTTTATGTGCAGAATATCAGATTCCTTTAGTTTATGCTTCTTCAGCTGCCACTTATGGAAACGGCGAATTAGGCTATGACGACAGTCATGAAGTCGTGGAAAAATTGCAGCCGCTTAATCCTTACGGTTGTTCTAAGAACGAAGTCGATAAATGGATTTTGAAACAAGAGAAGCAGCCTCCATTCTGGGCAGGATTGAAGTTCTTCAATGTTTATGGTCCTAACGAATATCACAAAGGAAGAATGGCATCAGTCATTTTCCATTCTTTCAATCAGATAAATGCTACAGGAAAGGTGAAGCTTTTCCGTTCGCATCGCCCTGACTTTAAAGACGGACAACAGTTGCGCGATTTCATTTATGTGAAAGATATTGCGAGCGTTATCATTTTCATGATAGACGCAAAGACGCAAAGACGCAAAGACGCAGAGAATGCTCATTGCTCACAGCTCATTGCTCACAACCTAAAGAGCGGATTATACAATCTCGGAACTGGCAAGGCTCGTAGTTTTTATGACTTGGCGGCTAACACTTTCAAGGCGATGGGGAAGGACGTCAATATTGAGTTTATCGATATTCCTGAAGATATAAGAGACAAATACCAATACTTCACAGAAGCGAATATGACAAAACTGAGAGAAGCAGGTTACGACAAAGAATTCACTTCTTTGGAAGATGGAGTGAAGGATTATGTGAGGAATTATTTGATGAAGGAATTGAGGATGTCAGCTGTCAGCTGTCAGCAGTTAGCAATTAGTTGAAACTTTCAGTTTTCAGTTTTCAATTTTCAATTTTCAACTCGTTGCGTTAGGGATTGGAGCGGCATCCTTTGCGAGCGGATATCGGGAACGGGTTTTGGGAATGGGATTCGGGAACGGGATTGGGGAAGCGAGATGGGATTGAGGCGAGCAAAGATATAGCGGAAAGCCCGACGCGAAGCGGAACGCCCAAAATAAAATTGAAAACGTAAAATTGAAAATAGACAATTCACGAAAAAACACAACACAGACACGAAAAAAAATATTCGTGAGGTTTCGTGAAGATTAGTGGATTGAAAGATAGCGGAGTTTATTTAGTCTCTTTCTTCTCCAACTCTTTATCGAGTTCCAACAAAAATTTCTTGGTCTTTTCCAATGTCATCAAGATTGTGGTCTTTCTTTCAAGTTGGTCGAAGTCTTTCTTGAGAGCGTCTTTGGCACCTTGTAAGGTATAACCCTGAACCTTCACGAGTTGGTAAATCATACGGAGATAGCGAAGGTCGCGTTGGGTGAACATGCGGTTGCCTTTGGTGCTTTTACGAGGTCTGAGGACAGAGAACTCGCTTTCCCAATAACGAATGAGAGATGCGTTCACATTGAACATCTCGGCTACTTCACCAATGCGGTAATATAATTTCTCGTCACTCATAATCAATCCATTGTTTGTGAAGGATGCTGCGACAATTCAAGGATCTTGTCGTATTCTTCAGGTGTTATATCGTTATAAAAGAAATTAATCGGGTTGACGGTCTTGTTGTTCTTGATAACCTCATAATGAAGGTGAGGAGCGGTCGACTTGCCTGTGTTGCCCATCTTTCCAATTTCCTGACCTCTCTTGACTTTGTCGCCTTTCTTTACCGAGAAAGAATGAAGGTGAGCATAACGTGTCTTGTATCCATAACCATGGTCAACAACTATATTATTTCCGTATCCGCTCTTGTTGCTTTCGACTCTTGTCACGACGCCGTCGCCAGTAGCATAGATGCCTAATCCGACAGGACCGCTGAAGTCGATGCCACCATGGAATTTCGTTACCTTATAGAATGGGTCGGTACGATGTCCGTAATGTGATGATATTCTGTAGATGTCGGTTCCTTTTACAGGCATAATGGCTGGGATGCAGCTGAGCATCTCTGCTTTGTTTTTCGCCATATCATAAATCTCGTCAAATGATTTTGACTGTACATATAATTGGCTGGAAAGAACGTCAATGCGTTTCGCAGTGCTGACAACCATGTCGGAATTGACGTATCCGTCGAGTGCCATATAACGGTTGGAACCGCCATAGCCGGCTTTTCTTACTGAAGATGGAATTGGTTCGGCTTCAAAAATCATTCGGTAAATGTTGTCGTCGCGGTCCTCTAACTCTGCCAACAATAAATCGAGATTATCGATTTTATCGTTCATGATGTCGTATTGTAATTTAAGATATTCTATCTCACGACTTTGTCTTCTTTCTGTTGGAGAACCGAAGAAATTTTGAATTAAAATCACAATGACAAAAGCAGTAACGCTCGTCGATAAGAGATATAAGACTACGCTCCAGAATTTCTTCTTTCCAGAAGTCTTATATTCTTCATATTCAAGTGTCTGCGGGTTAAAGATATATTTCTTTCTTGCCATTGGTTAAAAATTAAAATTAAATGAAAAATATTCCATCAATTCTGCAAAAATAATATTTTTTTGAACTAAATTTGCAAAAAATATTTTGAATAAATTTAAACACATTATTTATATATGAAAGCAAGTGAAATTCGTAGCAGTTTCTTGAATTTTTTTGAATCAAAACAACACCTTGTAGTAGCTTCAGCTCCTATCGTTGTTAAAAATGACCCTACATTGATGTTCACCAATGCAGGTATGAACCAGTTTAAAGATGTTTTCTTGGGCAATGCTCAATATAAGTCAAACAGAGTCGCTGACATTCAAAAATGTCTCCGTGTATCAGGTAAGCACAACGACCTTGAAGAAGTAGGCCGCGACACTTATCATCACACTATGTTCGAGATGATGGGTAACTGGTCATTCGGTGATTATTTCAAGAAAGAAGCTATCGCTTGGGCATGGGAATTCCTCACAGAAGTATTGAAGATAGACAAGAATAAATTATACGTCACAGTCTTCGGCGGCGACGAAAAAGATAACTTACAAGCTGATAACGAAGCTTTCGAATACTGGAAAGAACATATCGACGAGTCAAGAATCATTTACGGAAGCAAGAAAGACAACTTCTGGGAA
>JAZLAL010000114.1:0-4320 GCA_045613185.1 Bacteroidales bacterium
TCCGCCTATTATCAATATGAAAACTATGATGGAACTTTGTTTTTCAAATCCTTTGAATAATGCAGAAAATATCTGCCAAGTCTGTGGTTCTGAATGATATTGGTCTTGGTATTGTTCTGGTAATTGGTCTTGGTAATAAAACTTTAACTCTGTCTTTTCTACACCGTTTTCTAATACGTTTTCTTTAACATAGAAACCAGGTTTGACGAACCATGTCATCACAGCTGCGACGACGATAATAAAGAAAACGATGACAAATGTATGAGGGACTTTTTTCATTTAACTAAGAACTAAGGCTATTGGCTTTTGAACTTTAAACTTTGAACTTTTAGGTCGCTGAGCTTGTCGAAGCGTCGAGCTTTGCCTTCGACAGGCTCAGGCACCGTTGAACTCTGAACTAAGGCTATTGGCTTTTGAACTAAGGCTATGGAACGTTTTAGGTTCTTAGCTCTTAGTTCAAAGTTCTTAGTTCTATTATAACATAAAGAAACTCATCAATACACCTGCAGCTACTGCTGAGCCGATGACGCCAGCTACGTTAGGTGCCATAGCGTGCATGAGGAGGTGATTTGACGGATCATATTTCTGACCTTCCACTTGAGAGACGCGAGCGCTGTCAGGCACTGCAGATACGCCAGCATTACCGATGAGCGGATTGATTTTGTCGCCTTCTTTCAAGAAGAGATTCATAAACTTAACACATAAGATACCACCTGTTGTGGCAATCATGAATGACAATGCGCCCAAACCAAATATCAACAATGACTCTTTGGTGAGGAACACGTCAGCTTGAGTTGAAGCACCGACAGTGACGCCCAACAATATTGTGACGATGTCGATGAGAGCGTTGCTTGCTGTATTGGCAAGACGTTTTGTCACGCCGCTTTCTTTCAACAAGTTACCGAAGAACAACATACCAAGGAGCGGCAATGCTGAAGGGCTGATGAATGTTGTTAAAAGAAGTCCTACGATAGGGAAGCAGACTTTTTCTGTCTTGCTTACGGCGCGAGGCGCTTTCATGTGGATGACGCGTTCTTTTGGTGTTGTGAGCAGTCTCATGATAGGAGGCTGGATAAGTGGCACGAGTGCCATATAAGAATACGCTGCGATTGCGATAGGTCCGAGAAGATGAGGAGACATCTTTGATGACAAGAATATCGCGGTTGGACCGTCAGCGCCGCCTATGATACCGATAGCACCAGCTTCTTTGAAGTCGAAGCCGAGATACAAGGCACCGATAAATGTAAGGAAGACGCCGATCTGTGCAGCAGCACCTATTATCATAAGACGTGGCTGTGAAATCAATGATGAGAAGTCGGTCATCGCGCCGATGCCCAAGAAAATGAGCGGAGGATAGATACCTTGGCGGACACCGAAATAGAGATAATTCAAGACAGAACCTTGTTGGTAGATACCTGTCTGAATATTCAATTTAAAAGCTTCATTTATCGCTGCTAATGCGCCAGTTTCGTTCATTCCTTCAGGCAATACGATAGAGCCAGAAGCGAACATTTCATTGAAGCGGCTTATAGCTTCATCAAGTTCCAATTTAATATTCTCGCCAGAGAAAAGACTTACCATCAATGCTTGTGCTTCTTGCAAATTAGACTGCAGAAGTCCTTGATCTGCAAGTTCTTGAAGATGTGACAAAGCATCGCTAAGACCGAAAGTATATGTCTGTAAGAATGGAATATTACCTATTATAATACCCGTACCGATTGGTATCAGGAGCATAGGTTCGAAGTCGTATTTAATGGCAAGAAATATAAATACAAACGCAACAAGAATCATAATGATGTTGCCTCTTGTTGCGTTTTTAAAACCTGTAAAAGCGATAAAGTTGTACAATCCATCGGCGAAATCCTGACCTATGGTAGATTCTTCATTTACCGAAGTCACTGCTATTTCTGTCGCATTGTCGGTGAATACGCGCTCAGCCATTGCTGTGTTAGATGTAACGAGGGCATGAAGCACGAAGAGCACTGCCACGAGTGCGAGTATGACGATGGATTTTCTTCTTATTGTATTTTGCTTAGGTTTCATAATAAAACATTAACCTATTATAGCCAAAACTGCACCTTGAAGAACGTTGTCGCCAACTTTAACTTTAATATCTTTGATTACGCCGTCTGCTTCAGCGAGGAAGTTGTTTTCCATTTTCATTGCTTCGTACATCAAAATCTTGTCGCCGCGTTTCACTTGGTCGCCGACATTAACGAAGATTTGCATGATTGTGCCTGGAAGTGGAGCCACTGCTTTAACGCCGTTAGCGTCGCCTGCTGGAGCAGCTGCTGGTGTTGCTGCTGGAGCTGGAGCTGCCTTTGGACGTGGAGCGACAACTGGTTTTGCTTCTTCTTTTTCGCGTTCTACGTCAACTTCGTATTGTGTACCGTTAACAACAACCTGAGCTTTGTCGTTTTCGAAGCTTTGTACTTCTACTTCATATTGTTTTCCACTAATAGTGAACTTGAACTTTTTCATAATTATTAATATCTGTTTAAATTATTTATTCCTAAAATTTTAGAATTCCATGGTGAAGCAAAACGTGGCTGTACTCTCTTGATTGTGAGAACGCCTGACTCTTCATCATGAACTTCCATAGACATTGACAACGCCAAGCCTATAGCAGCGATGACATCGTCTTGTATTGCTTTATTATCTTTAGAAGTCTTCATTCCTCTTATTTTTAATTAATGTTGTTATTCATTCCATAGATTCTGGAGCACCATGGAGAGTTGCGACGTTCCACTCTTTTTATTGTGATGATGTCAGATTCCTCATCATGAACTCCTGTCGACATCGACAATGACAATGCCATAGCTATTGCCACCATGACATCGTCGTTTGTCGCTGTTTCTATGTCCTTACCACTAGCGACTTCCACTTTATCTTTTTTCTTGTCTTTTTTAAAGATAGCTTTCCAGTCCATGTTAAGAAGTTTTAACAATCCTGAAAAGACAAGGTACAACACTATCAAAGCGGTAATAACGATAAAGAAACCGCTGATAGTAACAACCCAGCCTTTGGCGAGTAAACCTTCTTGCATTGCTAATAAAGACAAATATAAAGTATTCATCGTCTTAATTTTTAGAGTGGGATATTACAATGTTTCTTAGGAGGATTTGTATCTTTCTTAGTTTCTAAAGCGTGTAAAGCTCTGATTATGCGGAAACGAGTGTTGCGTGGTTCGATAACGTCATCGATGTAACCGAATTTAGCTGCATCGTATGGGTTAGCGAATTTATCGCGGTAGTCTTGTTCTTTCTTAGCAACGAGTTCAGCGCGTTCTGCTGGATCGCTGATAGCTGCGATTTCTTTACCATCGAGGACTTCAACAGCGCCTGAAGGACCCATAACAGCGATTTCTGCTGATGGCCATGCGTAGTTGATGTCTGCTCTGAGTTGCTTGCAACCCATAACCAAGTGTGAACCGCCGTATGACTTACGAACTGTAACAGTGATTTTTGGAACTGTAGCTTCACCGTAAGCGAACAACATCTTAGCACCGTGAGCGATGATACCGCCGTATTCTTGAACTGTACCAGGCAAGAAACCAGGAACGTCGACTAATGTGATGATAGGAATGTTGAAAGCGTCGCAGAAACGTACGAAACGTGCGCCTTTACGAGATGCGTTGATGTCGAGAACACCAGCGAAATATGCTGGGTTGTTAGCGACGATACCAACTGGCATTCCGTCGAAGTGTGCGAAACCAACGATTAAGTTTCTTGCGAAGTCTTTATGTACTTCTAAGAATTTGTTATCGTCGACGATTGAATGGATGATATGTTGCATATCATAAGGTTTGTTTGGATTATCAGGGATAATCTCATTCAATGAATCGTCTTTACGATCGATTGGGTCGTTTGTTGGTCTGTATGGAGGTTCTTCTAAATTGTTTTGTGGAAGGTAAGCAACGAGGTCTCTAATTAATTGGAGAGCTTCTTCTTCTGTTGGAGCCATGAATTGGCTGACGCCTGATTTTTGGTTGTGAACCAAAGCACCGCCCAAGTCTTCTGTGCTTACGTCTTCACCTGTAACAGTCTTAACAACTTTAGGACCTGTGAGGAACATGTAGCTGTTTTGTTCTGTCATCAAGATGAAGTCAGTCAATGCTGGTGAGTAAACTGCACCACCGGCGCAAGGACCGAAAATAGCTGAGATTTGAGGGATAACGCCAGAAGCGTCGATATTGCGTTGGAAGATTTCAGCATAACCTGCCAAACTTCTTGAACCTTCTTGGATACGAGCACCACCTGAGTCGCAGATACCGATGACAGGAGCGCCGACTTTCATAGCTTGGTCCATAACTTTGCAGAT
>JAZLAL010000115.1:0-46926 GCA_045613185.1 Bacteroidales bacterium
AAAAAGTGTTGGAGGAATAAAAAAAAGATGTATCTTTGCACTCGCAAAACCACGGAACACGGAGAGGTGGGTGAGTGGCTGAAACCAACAGTTTGCTAAACTGTCGTAGTCCCAAAGGCTACCGGGGGTTCGAATCCCCCCTTCTCCGCCGCGATTATCGGGGCATAGCGCAGTCCGGCTAGCGCACCTGCTTTGGGAGCAGGGGGTCCCAGGTTCGAATCCTGGTACCCCGACAAATTAAAATGTGAAGTGGTTTTGCAAATCGGGGCATAGCGCAGTCCGGCTAGCGCACCTGCTTTGGGAGCAGGGGGTCCCAGGTTCGAATCCTGGTACCCCGACACAGAAAACCAAGGAGTTACAGAAATGTGACTCCTTTTTTGTTTGCATAAAATCATGGTTGAAATGGTGGTTTTGCCATATTTGTTTCAACCGTGGCATCAACCGGTGTTTCAACCGTAATGTCATGGTGGTAAAACAAAGACCATAATTTCTGCAAAATGTCTAATAAAATGTCTGTTGTACAGTTGAAAAATGTCAGTTAAAACGTAAATGTTTCAACCAGGATTTCAACCAATGTTTCAACCGAAAAAGTCATGGTAAGTGCAACAGTTACAGTAATTTGCTACAAGTGGAAAACATTAGCAAATGGTGAAAATCCTTTAATGCTTCGTGTTACAAAAGATAGAAAAACCAAATATCAAAGTTTGGGCATTTCTGTTAACAAAAAGCATTGGAATTTTAAGAAAAATGAGTTAAAACCTCAATGTCCTAATTATGAACAAATCCAAAAAATTATTTTAGATAAAAAAGTTGAGGTTCAAAAGAAAATGCTTGATATGCGAGCAGAGCAAAAAGCATTTACAGCTACTACATTATTAGGCACGAATAAACATAAACCATCTTCAATAGGTGGATTTTATCAAAAAATTATATTACAATGTGAGATAGAAAACAAATGTGGTAATCGTTTGGTCTATCTTAATTCGTACAGTTCTTTAATGCATTTCACAAATAACAATTTAGATATTCCATTTGGAATAATAGATGTCGCTTGGTTGGAGCGGTACGAGTGTTGGTTGCGTTCAAGAGGTAATAAAGAAACAACCATCAGTTTGATGTTTCGTACTCTCCGTAGTGCATATAATAAAGCAATAAAAGAAAAATGCGCTCAACAGTCTAACTATCCATTCGATGAATACAGATTGAGTAAATTTGATGTTTCAACTCAAAAGAGAGCTATATCAAAAGCAGATATTTTGAAGTTTATGAACGATGACCAACCGATAGGACATAATCAGTACGTTCAATTAAGCAAAGATATATTCATGTTCAGTTATCTTTGTGGTGGCATTAACTTTACGGACATGGCAAATCTAACTAAAGACAATATAGTTAATGGTAGATTGGAATACGTCCGCCAAAAGACGCATAAAAAAATAAAAATTGGCATACCATACGAAGCTATGAAGATAATTCAGAAATATGAAGTGGAAAGCATGGGCTACATTTTCCCGATACTTAATAGTAGTAAACACAAGACAGCTTTGCAGAAACAAAACAGAATACATAAAATGCGAGCTAAAGTTAATGCTAATTTAAAGGTTCTTGGCAAACGACTTGGCATTGATACAAACATTACAACCTATGTTGCACGACATTCATTCGCAAGCGTACTTAAAAAATCTGGTGTCAATATCGCACTTATTAGTGAAGCATTGGGGCATTCTGATTTGGCAACCACACAGATTTATCTAGATAATTTTGATAATGACCAAATGGATGAAGCTATGAAGAATCTGCTTTAATTAAAATATCAACTCCGCTTGCCTAAAACAGGCGGAGTTTTTTTTGTACCTTTGAAGCAAATTATAATGATATGAGAGATAAAATAACATGGGACGAAGCTCATTTGTTAGATTACATTAAAAAAGTAGAGTTTTTATATATTCCATATATTGACGATTACAGATACCTTATAAATGTTAAAACAAGTGATGATGAAATAGAAAATGATAATTTTAGTAATAAAACTATAGAGAAAATTGAAACACCTAGATTTGGATATAGTGAAATTTCAACCATATTTATGAAAAGATATAATGAGGGGAAACTGTTAAAGCAGTACCATTATAACGACTATATATCAACCGTAGAAAATCTCTTAAAAGAATTAGAATTGGACACTGATAAATTTTGGTGTTTATTTTTATTTGCACTCGACTATAGCAATAGTTTGCTATACAATGGCATAACAATGAAAGCAACTCCATTGGAGCAACTTCAAGCATTGGTGGATATGATAGAAAATACTGAAGAAAAGACCATGTCTCTTAATTTTAAAGCAGGTGAGGAAGAAACAACTGTAGAATCTCCTATAGCTATAAAATTTATAGCAGAAGCTATTAGAAATCAGTTAAAAAAAACAGACCAACTCACGATTAAGAATTTATTTTTAAGAGATGAAGATACGAATTCAAAAGTGATAAAAGACTCTCCGTTTATTGCCTATTTCGCAAATATTTTGTTAAATTTTTTCGATACGCAAGAACATATAATAAATAAGAGAAAGAAAGGTGCAAAACATTCTATCAAAGAAATGGACTTGGTTGGCAAGTTGGTTTATTTCTCTAAATTATCAAAAGCAGAATCATGGGCACATAGTGGATATGAAACTCTCAAAGCTTTTCTTAAGCAATACAAAGACTTCAACTACCCTAATAACATAAGTAGCATTTATCCAGAGTTTACAGTTTTTTAGATTAAATATAAATATATTTTTACCAATCCGTTATTCACTTTCCCGAAAGGGGAATAGAATAGCGGATTTTTTTATTACCTATATAAGAACTTAAACCAACCTACTTTTGCAGTGTCAAAATGAAACAAACAAGCAAGATGTACATAGCTGTTTAGTGGAGTTTGACCCCAGAAGGTTGAGCGGGTAGTCGAAACCACAACAAATAAAATAATTATTATGACAAATTCAAATAAGGTGGCGACCTCAAACGCAAAAGAAACTAAGAACCCAAAAGAAACCTCAAACGTAGAAGTCTTCGAAATCGACATCATGGAAGAACTGAAGTTTGAACATGAAGAATGCGAAGAATCTGAGTTAAGTAAATTATTGTTAAATCTTTAAAAAAAATCCTATGAATAAAGAAAATTTAATTCAAACTGAGAATGGTAATGTAAAAGCAACCGAAAATTATGGTTTCAACTTTAATTTCAGCAACGAATCCACTGCTATAACAGCTCCATACGATAACGAAGGTGCTTGCGTGGAACTGAAAAAAGACATGCTCCGTGGAGACAACATTTCCATCAGATTTAGCAAGGACAACGATGGCTATCCATCAGCATGGATAGAAAGCAAAAATGTAGCTCCATTCAAAGTTCGTCTCAACCCTACAATTTTTACATGGATTGTTCAGTACATCGAAACTGGCAAGACAGAATACGACTTCGACATGAAGCCAATGGAGCCAGTCGAAGTTGATGATGACCAATACAAGGTCGATATGCTGAAACTCTTTGTCAACGGTGGTAAAAAAATCCAATGGACACCACTGTTCCGTGAACGTAACGGCAAGTTGAGCGGAACTTATATCGCTCGCAATGGTAAAGTCTTCTTCTATGTGAACCACACAGAAGAATTGTTGGACTGGCTTCGTGAAATGAAGCAAGCAATCTAACAACAGATTCATAAAGGAGGGCAACAATCCCTCCTTTCTTTTTAATAATTAAAATTTTAAGAATATGACTAAAAAAGAAATCATATTAAAAAAAGAAAACGGTAGAACACCGTACCTCACAGAATTGTTAGAAGATAACAAAATAGGAACGAACACGATTCTGTGTAAAACACTGACAGGACTAGGTGCTACTTATTCAGAGATAAAAGCACCAAGACACTCCATTATCATAGAACCTAACAGACCTGTAATTACAGGCAAGTGCAAAGACCCAGAACACAAGAACGATAATCTGTTCGGAGTGTACCAAGGAATATTTACAGATGATATAATAGAATACATCGAAGACAGCGATGGAAAGTTTCTTAAAATAATGACTACTCCAGAGAGCTTTCATAAAGTCGAAGAAGCGTTGAAAGCAACCGACATTGAAATACGTTTCCAGTGTTTCCTATTATTCGATGAATGCCACAAAATCGTTAAAGATTCAGATTTTCGTGAAACAATATCACTGCCAATGGACTTGTTTTTTGAGTGTGAGAACAAAGCTTTGGTTTCAGCTACTCCAATAGAATTTTCAGACCCTCGTTTTGAGAATTTTGAGATGGTTAATATTATTCCAGACTTTGATTTTTCAAAGGACTTGGCTCTGCTCATAACAAACAACGTGCTACAGTCTGTTAAGGAGACTTTGGAAACATTAGATGGAAACGCATTCATATTCTGCAACTCCACGGATATGATTTATAATCTTATGAAACAACTTGACCTCTTTGAAGAATCATCAGTGTTCTGTTCTACCAACAGTGTAAAAAAGCTAAAGAATGACAAGGATGTAAAATTCAAGAATGCTTATGAAGATTGGGATGTCAAGCACATGAAGCGTTACAATTGGCTGACATCACGCTTCTACAATGCGGTTGATATAAAATTAGATGAACAGCCGAACGTAATATTGTTATCCAACTGCTATTTCTCGATACATACAATAATAGACCCTTACACTGACGCAGTACAAGCAACTGGAAGATTCCGTAATGGAGTCTCATCAATAACACATATAGTTAATGTAAACCCCAACTTGCGTGTACAAAGTAAAGAAGAAATCAGAGCTTATATCAGAGGTCTTGAACATGTACACAACTTCTTGGTAAAACATCGCGACATAGCTCCAAATGCAGAAAAAAGAAGTGTTTTGCAGGAGTTTATAGACAATTCTCCGTTCAATGATTTTTTAGTTAATGGGGTGAAATGCCATTACAAAATCGACTGTCGTGTGGATGATGATGTTGTCAAAGGATATTACAGCCACAAAGATATACTCAAATCCGTTTATGACAATTCCAGCTCTTTTAATGTTTACATGATAGAACACACTTACAAACTTGGTGATTTTGAGAGATTGCAAAGAGACAATCCGAAACTTTCAAGAAAAGAAACTAGAATGCGGATTGTAGAACAATTAGCAATGCTAGGTTCATGTGAAACCCAAATGGAATTAGACTACAGAAATGAACTTGTGGCTTCTGACCCATTTATCGTAGAGGCTTACGAAACCATAGGCAAAGATGCCATTGAAAAATTAAACTATCGTGAAAAACTCATACGAGAAGCCATGATATTGCAACGCTATCGTGAAAGAAGCACAGGTAGAGAAGCCATACTGTTAATCAAAAACTCTTTCAGTGAAGATACTTGGTACGCAGATGTTTATATAAAGAAAGAATTAAAACGGATATTCAAGTTGCTTGACATCAACTATCCAAAAGCAATAACATCGCATACTATTGGTGATTTCTTTGAGTACGAAGATAAACCAACCAAGAAAAAGAGAGGAAAATTTCTCTATAGGTGTAGATTCTAATAGGTGACAAAATTTTAGAAAAAATGATTTTTAGAGGGTGATTCAAAAAATGTCACCTTCAATTTTACAAAACTTAAAAAATAAAAGTTGGAAGACGCTCTAATATCGAGCTGAATCCAACTTTTTTATTGAAGTTGTTTTCTATTGGGTTCAAGTAATTCACCTCTATAAAAGTCCATATCAAAGCCACACCACAAATCCGTTATAATTTCAGAATATTTAGCACCAACTGATTTTTTTTACATCATTAGCTATTACCTTTAAAAAGTACACCTTTAATAAATATAACAACTTTACTTTTAGCTAAAAAATCCCCCTCCATATATTATAGAGTGTTGCTCAATCTGGTGCATATATCATTTTCCCCTCCCTGTAAGAAACTAGTAAAAAGCATTCTTTCAGAAAGTAGCAAGTTATAAACGTAGTATGAATTTCAGTAAATATAAAACTAGCAGGTAATATAAGGCTAGATGAGTTTACACGAATCAATTTATTGTTTAACATTCAAATATTTACAATCATGAACGAATTAGTTTTAAATCCAACAAGCGTGAACTTTCTTGAAGCTAACACAAATGCAATCACTATTGAAGAACTTACAGAGCAATGTGTTGTGCCTACATGGGCTAACCAAGAACTGACAATCTCCCATCAAGATTTTATCAGTACAGTGCATGACGCTGCTTGCAATGTCTTTGCAGGGGAGACTATCAACAATCCAGAAATCCGTGTCTCTCACATTGTACGGGGTCGCATTCCATCAGCATTAAATAAACGGTCAAGCGAACTCCTTGAATCAGAGAAAACACAGTTTTATCAAAGATTGGCTTTTGCTTTCACTATTCCAAGTCTGCATGAGTGCATAAACGGACAGCGTTTGGAACTGTGCGTTGGCGGTGTGCGTAATTATTCAGACTTGAATCTTTATCGTGCTAACCGTGGAATGGAGAAATTCACTGTTTTTATTGGCTGGAGAGTTAATGTTTGCAGTAACCAAGTGCTTACAGGAGAGGGAGTGAAATTATCATTTGAAGTTATGTCACTGCATGACTTATATAAGGCAGTTTTAGATTTGTTCTACAACTTTAACCTTGATAATGACATCCAACTGTTGCAGTCTCTTACTCAAATGAGATTGTCAGAAACTCAGTTTGCACAGATAGTTGGCAGAATGAGACTCTATCAAGCATTGCCAAGCCATCTACAGCGTGAATTGCCAAAGTTGCTCATCACTGACAGCCAGATTAACAATGTGTGTCGTGACTATTACAGCAATCCGAACTTTGGTACAAAGGACAGCTCAATTTCCATGTTTGATTTTCACAATCTGCTGACAGAAGCCAACAAGAGCAGTTACATAGACAGCTATGTTCAGCGTGCTATCAACGCTACAGATGTGACTGTTGGAATAAGCAAGGCTTTACAGGGAGATTCTGAATATTCTTGGTTCTTAGGCTGATAAAGTCACAAGTCTATTACAGAGGGCATCTATTACAGGTGTCCTCTTTTTTGTTTACTTAAATTCAATTAGTTATGAAAAACAATATCGTTTCAGAAGTGGAACTGACATATAAGAACAATGTTCCATATAATCAAAGACAGAAGATAAGTAACTCACAGGGAGCATACGAAATTTTAACAAATCTGTTTCCAGAAAATACTATGGACTACAGAGAGACTTTCATCGTGCTATATCTGAACAGAACAAATCAAGTTTTAGGATATTCTGTAATCTCACAAGGTGGAACATCAAACACAACTGTTGATATAAAGATGGTAATACAGACAGCTTTATTAGCTAATGCTTCCTGCATTATGTTGGCGCACAACCATCCGAGCGGTAATCTTAGACCAAGCTCAGATGACAACAGAATTACCAACAGAATCATAGAAGCCGCAAGGCTTTTTGACATCACGGTTCTTGACCATATTATAATTACAAACGAGAGCTATTACAGTTTTACAGATAACGGTGATATTTAACAAAATTCACTTTCATCATTAGTGAATGTTCTATTAGTAATCAATGACTTAGTTATTTGTTACAAAATAGAATGTTCACTTTTATTTATTAACTAATAAAACAGAACATTTATGTCACTTAAATATTCAAATACGACCGCAGACTTCTTGCAATGGGACGAAGCCATGAATCTCATTCGCAAATTAGCTAAAGACAACAATTATAAGATGTCGTTGCTAATATCACTTGGCTGTTTTACAGGTTTACGGATTTCAGACATTCTCGCTTTAAGATGGAAACAGATTCTAAATGTTAGCGAGTTTGCCATTACTGAGAAAAAGACAGGAAAGCTCCGTACGTTAAGACTGAATCCGCAACTGCAAAGACATATTACAGAATGTCACGAACATATTAAACCAGCAGGTGTGAACGTGCCAATATTGCAAAGTCAGAAAGGTACAACTTTCAGCATACAGAGAATTAACGTAATGCTCAAAGAAGTAAAAAGGAAATACCGTTTACACGTTGGTAATTTCTCGTGCCATTCATTACGCAAGACCTTTGGCAGACAGGTTTATAATATGAACAATGAAAATTCAGAACTCGCATTAGTTAAGCTGATGGAGCTGTTCAATCACAGTTCAGTTTCTATTACCAAAAGATATTTGGGATTGAGACAAGAGGAAATTTTAGAGACATACGACTGTCTGAGTTTCTGATTTTTAGTTTGGTAGATTTTTTCAGATTTTTGCTTTTATATGGCGAGGTTTGAAAAATCTACCAGATGTTAAAAATTATTAAGAATTTTTATTAACATATAGATATTATCTGAAAAACTTTTCTACCTTTGCAAAGCAACTCCGCAGTGGAGTGCAAAGGTGTTATTGAAATTATCTTCGTAGTAAAATTCTCGCAAAGTTTTATTAGGCATGAAGATGATGAGCAATAGCACCCACATCATTGGTGTGTACAGCCATAATTGGCTTTTCACATATCCTCTGGTGTGGGCTATTGTTTTATCTATGCCAAGGCAATGCGAGAAGCCCTACTATAAGATAAAGCAGTAAGTTCCCACACCTTTCTTTTTTATAATCCGCTTACTTCTGGGAATTAGTTGGCACATTTTTTTAAGATATGGCAGACGGTCCATCACTATTACAGAGACAAGCTATTGGTAATCTTATGGCAGCGATTACTAATGATAATCCTACTATTTGGGGCAATTATTTATGGGATCAAATGAAGGGTTGGAATATCATTGCAAACTCTGATATATCCTTATATGATTATTATTACGAGTTAAAACATATACCAGATTGGCCCAAAAGAAGCATTGTTTATACTATACTAATGTCTTGGAACTATCATCATGACATACAAACTTTATACGATGCCATAAACAAACTAATCTATCTTAAAGTATGTAATACAACAGAATATTTTCTAATGCAATATATGTTTAACTTTTTACAATACTTCAGTACTGTGTGTGAAAATGTAAACTCGATTGAAATACAGCAAAACATGTTCAACCGAGATATGTTTACGTTAAGGTTTTGGAAAGATATTAGACATTCAGATACGAACGGCATCGTAGATATTCAATTCAGCCCTGTAGGAAAAGAACCAAGAATAGCTATAGTCCCTTGGTTTAGTCTCATTGACAAGAAGACAAATCATCGCTACAATTATAACACACAGCACGGAATTGATAATTTAGTTAACACAGAATTTGTACCACTTCTACTAAATGAGTTTGCTAAGAAACATTGCCCTTGGATTTATTCTGATTTGAGATTTGGCTACCAAAAGGAAAATTTAGATAGAGGGGTTGTGATTATATTGTCATCGTTGGAATATGAAGATAGAAATGGTGTGCAATAATTTTCGACATGTAACAAAAATTAAACATTGTAATGTTTGAATTAGGTACTATTTATTACGAGAACAGAAAATAATATCCTATATAACCAAGGATTCAAACCTCTGTACTCAAAAGTTTATGTGATATATTTTTAGTTGAATCTTGTGTACAATAGAGGAATTGACTATAATTATGCTTAAAATAATTATTAACAATAAATAAATTTATACTATGGACTTAAATTATTTTGACAAAATGGCTCTTTCCACATTTACATCTTTGGAAAAACAGTCGCTTTATCAGCTGCTTTGTGGAGTTATGATGGTTGACGGACAACGTGACCCAAGAGAAGTTGCTTTTATTAATAAAGTAAATCAAATTATAGGAATTACAACTAGTGATGTTGAGGCGTCTCGTAAATTATCAGAACCAACAATGACAAATTGTCTTCGAAATATGGACACACTAAAGAAAGCTTATGTTGGTAAATTTATGGCTCAAGTAATACTTGCTGATGGTGTAATAACAAAGACAGAAGAACAATTCTTCTATTATATGAAGCAGAAATTAGGTCTGCCAGATGTAGATTAACATCGGTCTAAATAAATATCGTCCGATTTAATAGGTAAATTAGATTCAGATGATATACTTGTTTGGTTATTTTAGTTCCAATTTCAAAGCAGCATTTATAAAATATTTCAGCATATAATACTGTTGAAGTTTTGTTATACATAAAATAATAAAATAAAAATAAATAAAAATCATGTTTGGATTCAATAACAATATAGGAGCAGAAGGAGAACGAATAATAGACGCTCTCTATAGCAAATTCAAAAGAAATCCAGCCTATGCTAACCTTAATATAACAAAAGGTTATGATGGCTCAACTTACATTCAAATTTCAAATGGAGGTTATATGTTAAATCGTTTTTCATTCTATGGTATGAATGGAAAATTACACTCTATAGCAATCTATGGAGCAAATATCAGAGAACTTATGAACTCCATCAATTCATCCAAGCAAATATTCGGTTTGCCTGTTAGTGAAGTTTCTTGGGAAGGTGATTATATAGATATAACTTTAGACTAAAAAATATAGGGATATAAATATGGCAAATTTCGATTCTTATGCAAAAAATGTTTTAGGTACACTTAAAGTTTGTGGTGTTCCTACTATGGCAATGAGAGGTTGTTGCGATGACGATAATCTATTCTCTGGTGCTGACCTATATGGAAGTGTTTATGTCACTATTGCTGATGGATATGCAAATGCATTAGGACATGGCGATATGTGCATTTTTAAGGGAAGTGACGGAGATGTTAAAGGCGTTAGATTAGCCAATGTTTCATCTAATTTTTTAAGCATAATTAAAGGTAACGGAATGCTTTATGGTTTGAAATATAGAACTATAAAACTATTATATTCAAATAATTATGCTATTTATTTTTAACAAACAAAAACAATAAAACACATTTTTTATATTTAAAATCATGGGAAGATATTACTATCCAGACGCACATGATGCCTTGACTGCCAAAAAGCAGTTTTTGAGAGAACATCATTATTATGCAAAACATTGTTTCCAGAATACTTGGGGAACTGGTTATGTAATTTTTGATACCAAAGAAGAGGTCAATAAATGGCATAAAGAACATGCTGGATTTAATTTCTATGATGATGAATATGAAGCTGGTACTACTTTTACTGAAGCGGACGCTATAAATGAAATAGAGGATACTTATGGTGAACTTATTGATAATGGACTCAAAAACAGAGATTATTCAAAGCCTGTGTTAGCCATTGGCTTACCTTTTTCTGCCTTTGGTAATAGGATGGTTTTGAAATTTGTAAAATCGTCTGATGAAGATGATATAGAATGGCGTTTTTATTATCATTACAGCGGATTCTGTTTGGATGTCTTATCAAAGGACAATGCTTCTATTAGAAGAATCATTATAAGAATAATTTATGACCACTTCTATGAATCAAGGTTTAAAAAACGAATAGAAGGTAGTAGGGAGTACCATAAAAACAGATATTAAAAATTAAGAACAAAGCCAACCTACATTTTCTGTAAGTTGGCTTTTTTTATTACATAACTCCATATACTTAAAATTTCGGAATATATACAGATTGGGAAGCTATAATAAACCGAATTATATATCAAACGGAAACCTATAAAAAAGATTCAGCAAGCATTAAAAAAGACTTGAAAATCACAGCTTATAATGATAGTTATTATTATCTTTGTGGTGGCTATAATAAGCCGTAGTTCGATAATTTAATGTTTAATCTTCTTGGTTGGAGCGGATGTTTCAACTGATATGTCAACCGCATTATAATTCTCTCAAAATATATTACTGTTAAAATACTGATATTCAGATGTCTGGATATAAAAATGGTGGTAATAATAATATGCTTTGGGAGCAGGGGGTCCCAGGTTCGAATCCTGGTACCCCGACACAGAAAACCAAGGAGTTACAGAAATGTGACTCCTTTTTTTGTTTGCATAAAATCATGATTGAAATGGTGGTTTTAGCCTATTTGTTTCAACCGTGGCATCAACCGAAAAATTGTTAATAAATATTTCTAAGCAGAATAGATATTATCTGAAAAACTTTTATACCTTTGCTTTTAATCTAAAAAACAATAAATATGAAGGTTATTGGCATTATAATTATATTGGGAATAGTTTTGTTATTTGGATATGGTATGCTTTTAGAATACCTGTCAAATAAAGATATACGACCGGTTTACCATATATTCATTGTTATTTTTGCGATAATGATTTTGTTTGCCACATGTTCTTAAATAGTTTGATTATAATAAAGAAATAACATGAATACATTGTTGTTTAACACACGTGATGAACTCGTTAGAGTGAGTTTGCCTCATGTGGTATATTTTGAAGCTGATGGGAATTATACTCAAATATTTTTTGATAAAGGACAAAAAGCTACTATTCTGTATAGTTTGACAAAGTTGGAAACTTTGCTTGATGAAAAGTTGCGTGGAAAAAAGCAGCCGTTTATTCGTATAGGTAAACGATATATCATTAATAGTGCATTCGTATTCCAGATAAATGTTTTAAAACGACGTCTTGTACTTACAAACTTTGAAACATCTAACATTTTTACACTATCTGTATCAAAAGAGGCTCTTAAGAATTTAAAAGATTTGTATAATATATAAAACTAAATGCAATGGAAATTATAGTTGGACGTAAGGGAACGCAACGTACTCCTATTAATGATATCAGTGTGAGTCGTGAACATTGTAAACTTATTGTCAATGCAGATGGTACTTATGTTGTAGAAAACATTAGTGCCAATGGAACCTTTGTTAATGGAAATAGTATTATTCGTACGTCAGTGACTCCAGATACGGTGTTAAAATTAGGACCTAATTTTAGTATTATAGTGCGTGATTTGTTACCATTACAAACACCCAATAAACAAAAACAATCTCAACAGCAGCAACAACAGCCTGCATATCATAATGTGGCTAAGCCAGTATTGGATCCTAATCAACAACAATATGAAAAGGAGTTTCGTAAACTAAAGTCTGTTTATGATAAATATACTGCTGAAAAACTTGCTATACAGAAAGAAACTGGTATGACCAATTTTTATCGAATGTTACCAATGACATTGATGGCTATTATATCTTTAGGCGCAGCTTGTATTCCTAGATTGGGCGCATTGGCTCCTGTAATTGCGGTTGCAGGACTTGGTTTATTGGTATATTCGTTGTACAAGTCATACAACGGCAATCTTAATAATCCAGATAAATTAGAAGCACTTAACAAACAGTTTATGATAGATTATGTATGCCCTAAGTGTGGTAATTTCTTGGGGTTTGTTCCTTACGAGAATTTGGAAAATAAGACCACTTGTAATTTCTGTAAATGCAGATGGATATGAAACGTTGCTTGCTAACCATAATTCTTTTAGTTTGTGTTTTTATTCCTATAAATTCTAATGCAAAGGGGGAAATTTATGTTGTGGCGGTAGGTATATCTGATTATGAAAATATCAGTGATTTGCGCTTGCCAGAACAAGATGCCAAAGATGTCGCTAAATTATACAAGACCAAGACTAAGCATGTGATATTAATAACAGGACGTTATGCTACAAAAGCGTGTATATTACAAAGTTTATGCGACCAGTTTTCTCGTGCTGATGAAGATGATATGATAGTATTCTCTTTCAGTGGTCATGGATATCAAGGAGGTATTTGTCCTTATGATATGAACAATGAAAAATCTAGTGGCATTACATATCATGAGATACGAAGCATACTGAAGCAATCTAAGGCAAAGAGTAAGATTATTTTTGCTGATGCTTGTTTCTCAGGGGGCATACGTGCTGGTAATGAATCCAATAATTCATCTTTAAATGATGATGATTCTAATGTTTTGCTTTTTCTTTCATCAAGAGGAGGTGAGACTTCTATAGAGAGTCCATTTATGGTCAACGGTGTCTTTACAAATTATCTTCTCAGAGGTCTTCGTGGAGGTGCGGACAATAACCTTGATCGCAAGATTACAGCTAAAGAACTATTTGATTTTGTTCATAGTAGTGTGGTGGAGAAAAGTGATGGACAACAGCATCCTGTTATGTGGGGACACTTTGATAACAATGCTGTGATAATAGATTGGTGATAGTGTTTTATTTTGCGAATATTTCTAATAACGAAAGAATGTATTCTAATCTATCTTCATCGCCAAATGGTAATGTACAAGTGATGCATTCTTCAATATTTGAATCATTTCTCATGTTAAGAAATTTATTTTCTAGATAGTGGCGTAACTCATTGTCTGTTATACTAAGAAGTTCTTTTTCTATGTAAGTACACCCATTAAGTACATAGATGAAATCTTCGAAATCATGACTCTGGCGTAAATCATTTCCACCTCTTGAGGCGATGGCTTCCAATTTAGTTGCTAAGTAGTATGTGACTGGAAATATATGAATGGTATTTTTGTTTGGTAGTGTAAACTTTATTTTATTCTCCATGCCTTTGCTATACCATCGGTTCGAAAATCCAAGTATTCGTTCATCTGTTGGCATAATGTCAACAGTTATGCCTTTATAAATCCATCGGCATATAACACCAGATTCTGTATCGTGTTGGAAATGACGAATTCGTAGTGCTTCTTCCAAAGCGTATTGATCGTTGATTGTGCCCAATTGTAATACACAATCGACATCGGTAGTTGGACGAGCATCTTCTGAAGCTGGGTCATCTGCGTATATACCTGCTACAGCACCACCAACAAAAGCGACATTTTCATTCATGTCATCTAAGCCAGATGCCACGACCTCAATCATTCTAAAACTCAATTCATTCATACGCTAACCTTTTTTTTAGTTCTTCTTTTGCCAACTCTACTTCACGTCTTCGTCCTAAACGGAGACAGTCAACGATAGCTAAAAGTTGATGTAGCTCTTCGTCTTGAGCTACAATTTCTGGTACAGTTCTGTATAATGGATTTATAGCAGAACCTTTGATGCAACCTTGAGGATGAGGCCATACTAATATGTCATCATTGTTGGATACTATTAAGTCTTTTATTGGAGATACACAATGAGCGGTTGGTACTCCACGAACTTTTCTTCCAGGAATAGCAGGAAACACATATTTCAGTCCATGCACCAATAGTTCTTCTAAAGCTAATCTCTGTACTTTTTGTTTTGATGAATCTATAAGTCCGCAGCATTTGCATCGTTCAAGACTTTCAGACACTTCTGAAGGGCTAATCTTCAATGCCGTAGCAATATCCTTCATTACAAAAGAAGATCCTTTGTAAGTAGTTATTTTTAGAAGTATTAAAATATCTTGTTTTTTGAGCATTTTATATGGCTATTTATTTGATAACAACAAATATAAGTTACATGATTTGCAATTCGCGAATTGCAAATCTATTGGTATTAATCGCTTGCAAATGTAGTGTTTATTTTTCAAAAAATATAATATAACTGATAAAAAATAGCTTTTAGATTAAAATTATGAATGAATTAAATAATTTAATCAAATAAACCGATATTTTCATCCATTATTCCAACTATAACTTGTTTATTCGCTAAAATCTTTGTTAATTTGCCTTGATAAATTTTAAGGTAATTTAACTATGCAACTAAAACCAGGAACTCTCCTTCAAAACGGAAAATATAAAATAGAACGCGTCTTAGGACAAGGCGGTTTTGGAATAACATATTTGGCAACACAAGAATTATTAGACAGAAAAGTCTGTATCAAAGAGTTTTTCTTTAAGGAATATTGTGAACGTGATGAAGCTACAAGTCATGTGTCTTTAGGAACACAGAACAGTCACGAAATCGTGGAACGCTTCATGACCAAGTTCTTGAAAGAAGCACGTACTATTTACCAATTAGAACATCCTAACATCATAAAAATATTCGACATCTTTAAGGAAAATAATACCGCTTATTATGTAATGGAATACATTGAAGGAGAATCCTTGTCGGATAAAGTAAATCATTATGGAACTTTGGAAGAGTCAGAAGCGAAAGATTATATTAATCAGGTGGCATCTGCTTTAGATTTCATTCATCATAGAAGCATCAACCATTTGGATGTAAAGCCAGCTAACATAATGATTCGTCGAGCTGATAACAAAGCGATATTGATAGATTTTGGACTTTCTAAACAATATGATGCGCAAGGTGGACAGACGAGTACAACGCCCGTTGGAATAAGTCATGGTTATGCTCCTATGGAGCAATACAAACAAGGAGGTGTAAGCACGTTTTCACCACAGACAGACATATATTCATTAGGTGCAACATTATATAAATTAGTTACAGGAGCCACGCCGCCACAAGCAATGGATATATTGGATGAAGGATTACCACAGTTGCCATCGCATCTGTCACAATCAGTCGTAGAAGTTATAAAGAAGTCTATGCAAGCGCGCAAACTTGATAGATATAATAATACTGAAGAGTTTTTAAATGGATTAAATGCCCCATCGCAAAAAATATCATTTACACAACAAGAAACAAAACCAGGACAAAAAGAAGAGAATGATGAGGAAACGAAGATAATAGATGATTCACAAGTTAAAGCTAAGGATGAAGTCACAAAGACGATAAAGACTTCACATCAGGGAACTGTTAAAATCTCAGAGGTAGAGGAAAATGGTAGTAAAAAAGGCTGGATTGTAATATTGGTAATAGCTGTGATATTAGGCATTATCGGTTATAATTTTGTTGAGAATAAAAATGAAGAAAGAGCCAGGATGGAAGCGTATCAGTTGGCGCAAGCGCAAAAGCAAGAGGCATACAATGCAATGGTGACTGATAAAAGGGAATATATACAGCTGATAGGAGAAGGTGACATATTGTTAAACAATAAGAAATATTCTGAATCTATCAATAAGTATAAACAAGCACAAGTTTTTGAAATAAAATATTCGAATACAGAATATAATTCTGAGTTTAATGAAAGAGTAGATAATAAGATAAGTGCAGTATATAAAGCTGAGCAAGAATATAAAATAGAACAATCAGTGATTACAAATGATAAGATTGTAGATTTAGGATTAAGTGTTTTGTGGGCTGGCTGGAACATTGGTGCTTCTTCACCAGAAAGTTACGGTGGGTTATATAGATATGGGGACCCATATAATAAAATAACAACATGGGATGACAATGCTTGTCCTAATTATGATATTGTAAATACAGATAAGGATATAGCAAAGGTCCATTGGGGTAATGGTTGGAGAATGCCAAGTATGTCAGAGTTACAAGAATTAGTAGATAAATGTACCATTATAGAAGTCAAATACAAAGGTGTCGATGGACATAAAGTAGTTGGCCCAAACGGAAATTGTATATTTCTACCATCTGCAGGTGCAATGTATAATTACGGAAGAAGTCAAGCTGGTGATTATGGATGTTATGCTTCTGGGGAACTTAACAAGTCTGATTATAGAGAAGTACGTGAATTATATGTCAATGACGGGAAAGCGAGCGAATTAAATTTTAATAAAGGATGTGGTTCTTCTGTGAGAGCAGTTAAGAATAGATAAGTATTAATTTTTATTTCCCTTTATTTATAACATGGAGAAACAGGAATTTATGTCTAAAAATACAGATTATAAGTTTTTGGCAAGACCTGTTTTTAGTATTTAATAAATAGTCGTTTTATTTATGCAACATCTACAACAAAACACTCTCCTTCAAGGAGGAAAATATAAAATAGAACGCGTCTTGGGACAAGGCGGTTTTGGAATCACATATCTTGCAACACAAGAATTATTGGACAGAAAAGTCTGTATCAAGGAATTTTTCTTTAAAGATTCGTGTAGCCGCAAACGTTCAGGAGAAGTTGAACTTGGTACAATTGGCAACAAGGATTTAGTTGAGAGATTCCTAAATAAATTCATTAAGGAAGCTCGTACTATATCCCAACTCGACCATCCTAATATCATTCGTATTCTTGATATTTTTAAGGAAAACAATACAGCTTATTATGTGATGGATTTTATAGAGGGAAGTTCTCTTGATGATATTGTAAACAAACGTGGTGCTTTACCAGAGAAAGAGGTTGTGGATTATATCAAACAAGTAGCAAGCGCATTGGATTATATTCACCAGAGAAGCATTAACCACCTTGATGTTAAGCCAGCCAATATAATGGTGCGAAACGACAACAAAGCCATACTCATTGATTTCGGTGTTTCAAAACAATACGATGAACAAGGCGAACAGACAAGTACAACGCCAGTTGGTATCAGTTACGGTTATGCGCCATTGGAACAATACCGACCAGGTGGTGTAAGCGAGTTTTCTCCACAAGCAGACATCTATTCACTTGGAGCAACATTATATAGACTGCTTACAGGAAAAATCCCACCACAAGCAATGGAGATATTGAATGATGGGTTGCCTAATACAATAGATAAGTTTTCTTCGCATGTTAAAGATGCAATAAAACAATCTATGCAGATGCGTAAAGTGGACAGACCTGATAGCATAAATGCTTTTATGCATTTCTTTCCTGACGGTAATAAACAATATGCGAAACCACAATCTACGGTATCTCAAATATTATATACAGATAAAGAGTCTGAAAATTTGGCGCAAATCTTTTATGAAAAAGCAATAGAAATTGATGGATATGAAGACTCTTTCCCATTTTATCTTAAAGCAGCTAACTTGGGTCATGTTAAATCACAAGTTGAGGTGGGAAACGCCTATCATTATGGATTGGGAGTAGAAAAAGACGAGAAAAAAGCTTTTGAATGGTATAAAAAAGCTGCTGAATCAGGAAATGTAGAAGCATTGGAAGAATTGGCATTTTGTTATGATTGTGGAATTGATGTAAAGGAAGATAAAGTAAAAGCTTTTGAAATATATCATAAGGCTTTTGTATTATATCTTCATGATGCGGAAAATGGTGATAAGCATGCAATGAGCATGGTTGCACATTATTATAGGAATGGATTAGGAGTTTCTAAAGATCCTGAAAAAGTTTTTGAATGGACAAAAAAATGTGCTGATGACGACAATGTCGATGACATTGCATATCTTTCTTTCTGTTATGAAACAGGATATGGTACAGAACAAGATGTCAATAAAGCATACGAATTATATGAGAAAGTTATTGAAATGAGTAATGCTGAAGAGCTTTTTGATATAGGTTCTGATTTTGTGTGGAGCGATGATGAAAAAGAAAATGAACATGCTCATAAATGGTTTGAAAAGGCTGCAGAAAAAGGTGATGTTGATATTGTTAAAAAAATAGCAAATGAATATTGGTGTTGTGTAAATGAAGCAATAAAATATTACGTAATAGAATATTATGAGAAAGCGGTGGCATTAGGTGATGTGGAATCTATGGTGAGGTTAGGTTATTGCTATTATTTTGGAAAAGGAACCGAAAAAAATTATGCCAAAGCAATAAAGTGGTTTGAGAAAGCAATTAATTCAGGAAAAATAGATGAGTTAAAGGATGATAAATTTTGTAATGAAAGGAGTATATCTGAGACTATTGCGTGTATGTATAGTATGGATGGTTATGGAATTAATAAAGACGAAACTAAGGCTTCCCAATGGTGGTTAAGAGCAAGATGTGTAACAAGTAAATTAAATGGTAATAATGAAGATACAATCTCTTTATAATCTTTAAACGTCATTTATATAGTGTTAGTACTACCAGATAATGATGTTTATACGCAGATAGCAAAGGAACTTATTGGTAAATAACTAAATTGAATGCTAATTATGGTTCATCAGTTTTTAACAAGGAAGTACGATGTGTAAGCGAACACAAACTTGAATACTATTCAAATGGAACTGTTAAATCTAAAAGTCAAAGAAAATTAGAAAGTTTAATGTACAATGCAGTTTTTCAAATTAGATTATACTTTTGGGGAAGTATTAGGAAATATTGAGATTTAATTTTATGTAAAATGAAGAATCCAAGTGATATATAAGAATAAGAAAGCCAGACTTATCTCCTTATTTGTTTCATTTCACAAGTAATGATAATCCGATAGGTAGAATACATAGCATATTGTCCGAGAGATGTTTAAAATCTAATAAATTAGATTATATCTGTTTTACAGATTCTCCTTTGAGTCAGTCAATAGAACAATTTAAATATATGTATTCTTTTTATCCGTATAGAGAACCAATGTATTCAAAGTTTGGAATAGGTTTTAATCGTGATTTACTTATCAAGAAATACAATGCACGTCCTGTAATATATGCAGATATGAATGAGTATAAATTATTAGATGAATCGTTAAAATGGCGTTTTGAGAAGTTGGATGTAGAAACACATGACTATACGTGGTTAAGAGAATGGAGAATAAAAGGAAATCGCTTTGATTTCTCAGAAATATCAATTGAAGATATCATTGTCGTAGCACCAACAAAAGAAGATTTGGAACAACTTGTAATGGGACAAGAATTAGAGTACTTGGATTTTGATTTTGAGGATGGGAAGTGTTATCCATATCCAATATATTGTTTAGCAAGATTGTGGAAAGGTATTACATTGGAAGATGCTAATTCATGTAAAAACGATTTTGAAGTTAAGGCGATATTGGCTAGACAATGATATATGGAACGATAGTTTATTGACATAAGAATAAATCCTTAAATGTATATTAAATAATTATGATAATAAGAATAGTTGACGAAGTAGAGATAAACATATCTGAAGATTTGAACGATAAACAATCAGAACTTATATTATGTAGTTTGTATAATAAAAAAAGATTATCTACTAAATTACACTTGTTTTTTGACAAAGATAGGTTATTGATATTGTCAGTGCTTGTGATTGAAAGGTATATGAAAGAAATTCATTTATCAGATAAAACAAAAAAATATATGTATTCTTATTTGTTAGCTAAAAAGAATAATGATACAATATGTGATCATATGTCTAAATGGGAATTTTTAGAAAATAATTCTTTGTGCTATTGTAGGTCTCAAGACGAAGAATGTGAATTGACAAAAATATTGTTGAAAAATCATTTGATATAAAAAAATTGATAATTATGCAACTAACCCCCAACACTCTCCTCCAAGGAGGAAAATATAAAATAGAACGCATACTGGGCCAAGGTGGCTTCGGTATCACTTATTTAGCTACGCAAGTAATGTTAGATCGTAAGGTCTGTATCAAGGAGTTTTTCTTTAAGGAATATTGTGATAGAACTCCTACTGGTTCCGTAATATCTACTACTTCAAATAATAAAGAAATCGTGGCGAGATTTCTTAACAAATTTCTAAAGGAAGCAAGAACTATATCTCGTCTTGATCATCCTAACATCATCCGTATTCTTGATATTTTTGAGGAAAATGGAACTGCATATTATGTAATGGAATATATCGACGGATATTCCTTGGAGGATAAAGTTAATCGCCAAGGTGTATTAAGCGAAAATGAAGCAGTAGAATATGTAAAACAAGTAGGAAACGCATTGGATTATATTCATCAGAATCGCATCAATCATTTAGATGTGAAACCAGCAAACATAATGATTCGTAAGTCGGATAATAAAGCAATATTGATAGACTTTGGTGTTTCCAAGCAATATGATGAGCAGGGTAGTCAGACAAGTACAACGCCAGTAGGTATTAGTTATGGTTATGCTCCTATGGAACAATATAATCCAGGTGGTGTAAGTACTTTTTCTCCTCAGACGGATATTTATTCATTGGGAGCTACATTGTACAAATTAGTTACAGGAAAGATTCCGCCACAAGCAATGGAGATATTTAATATGGGATTATCTGGTTTGCCTCATTCTCTGTCATCTAATTTGTCAGATGCTATCCAAAAAGCTATGCAACCAAGACGCAATGACCGTCCACAGTATGTGAAAGATTTTTTGAACATGATCAACAATACAAATGCATATCAAAAAACATCTTCATATAATTCGTCTAAAATATCAACAAACGAGACAACGGTATTGATAAAACCTACACAATCAAAAAATGAGATTAACGGACATGAATATGTTGATTTGGGATTGCCATCAGGATTGAAATGGGCAACTTGTAATGTAGGTGCTAATAAGCCTGAAGATTATGGAGATTATTTTGCTTGGGGAGAGAATATAATTAAGAGCAAATATACCAAAGATAATTGTAGTACTATAAATAAACGACTATTAGGAAGAATAGAGAGAAATGGTGTTTATACAGATGTAGCAAAATCTATTTGGGGTGGTACTTGGCAAATGCCAACTAGGGAAAATATACAAGAATTATTTCAAAAATGTACATGGAAGTGGATAGTCCAAAGTGGAACTAAAGGCATGAAAGTAATAGGACCTAATGGTAATAGTATTTTTCTTCCGGCATCAGGATGGTTTGATGAAACATTGATGAAAAGCCTTGATGTTAATGGAGAATATTTTGGAACATATTGGACTAGTTCTGCCTCCAGTACTTCTGGTAGTGCTTATATGCTTGGATTTGGTCTTGATTTTAGTATACGAAGCAAAATTCGTCATGATATTTATGATGAAAAATGTTATAGGGGAAGTACGGTACGTCCTGTATCAAAATAAAACAATATTATACCCAATTTCATCAATTACACACTATATTTCATCCAATATAATGTTAAAATGTTGCTTGTTTGACAAAAACATATTTACTTTGCTTTAACATTTAAAAGTAAAAACCTAAAATATAAACGATATGAATAACGAAGAAACAAAATTATTTAACCAATCAGAAAATAAAGATAATGCCAAAACTGCAGAAACCAATCCAACGAAGAAAGTAGAAATCAGTGAAAAAGCAATATATGCTGCTGGTGGTTTCGCTGCAGGTCTTGCAAGTGGTGTGGCTGGTAGTGCATTTGCATCAAACCCATCTGAAACCAATATGGCAGAAGTAGTTGAAACTACAGAAGATACAGCAGAAGTCGCAGTGGAACAAACTGCAACAACATACACTCAGACTTCAGTGGTTGATGAATCTATTTATGCTACTCCAGAACCAGAAGATGTCTTACTCGCAACAGACGAGGGCGTTCGTATAGCTCAAGTAGATGATAATGCTTCATTTGCAGAGGCTTTTGCTGATGCTCGCGCTCAAGTTGGTCCAGGTGGCGCATTTGAATGGAGAGGTCATGTTTACAATACTTATTACGCAGAGGAGTGGAATAATATGTCTGCAGAAGAACGCGCAGAATATCAATCAAAAATAGATTATGAGACAATTGCTGGAGATGCAACAGAACCAGTCAATGTTACAAATACACATTATGCAGATCAACCTGCAATAGCATCTGATACTGAAATGGTGGATAATGATGATAATTCAGATGACGTGAAAGTCTTAGGTGTAGAAGCAGTGGAAGATGAATACGGCAATCAAATGACAATTGCTGCCATAGAAGTTGAAGGTGAACAAGCTCTTCTCGTTGATGTTGACAATGACGGTACTATGGACGCGCTTATAGTTGACGAAAACTATGACAATCAAATAGACCCTAATAATGAAATTTTTGACATTGAGGATTGTAATATTGAAACCCATGATTTGATGCAAATGTCTATGCAACAAAATGAAGTTTACTATGCTTCTAATGATGGCATGCCAGATTATATGAATGATGCAGATGTTAGCTCAATGGCATAATCTAAAAATTATAATATTATGGGAAAGATATTTTTAGTATGCCCAAACTGTAAGACTCGTCTTTCATTTCCTGAAATACCGGGTTATCAAGATAAGATTGTGGATTGTCCTATATGTCATTTTAAGGCAAAAGCCAATGTTTACCAAAGCGGAGCATTAGGTAAAGGCGGACAGGGTAGTGATGATGATGCTACACAACTGCCAGGTGCAATGATGCAACAGAAGAACGATTTGGGACAGATATATGTATCAACTACAGGACAACGATGCCCTTTGAAGATGGGAACTAATGTCATAGGTCGTTTGGCACAAAGTGGTAATGCTGATATACAGATCACCCAAGACCAATATATGAGTCGTCGCCACTTGCAGATTGATGTAATGAAGACACCTTATGGTATTGAACATCATCTTGTAGAAATTAACTCAAAAAATATAATTATCTTAAACGATAAACCAATACAACGTGGCGACATCTTGAAACTAAAGTTCGGAGATAAATTAAGGTTGGGAAGAACCGATATTTATCTTGAAGAAACTGACGATGAAGCTACACAAATAGTATAAAAATCTTTTTTATGAAAATAAATATTAGACAGCCGCTGACATTCAGCGAAATAGGTCGTAAAGATAATCAAGAAGATAATGTATATCCTTTGGAAAAGAATCTGACCATAGATAGCCGTTTCTTCGTGCTTTGTGATGGTATGGGCGGTCACGATAATGGGGAACTGGCGAGTGATACGGTTTGTCATGCGTTGGGAAATTATTTTGAAACTAATGTTCCCAATGATGGCATCATCACGGCTGATTATTTCAAGGAAGCATTGGCTTATGCATACGATGAATTGGACAAACAAGACAATGGATCAGTAAAGAAGATGGGTACAACAATGACTTGTCTTTATTTGCATAAGAAAGGCTACCTTGTGGCGCATATCGGCGACAGCAGAATTTATCACGTTCGTCCTGCAAATGCTGATTTGGCTAACGGACGTTTAGGTATTATTTATCAGTCATCGGACCATTCGCTTGTAAATGACCTTTTGAAAGCAGGTGAACTTACTGAAGAAGAAGCTATCAACTTCCCACAGAAGAATATTATCACTCGTGCGATGCAGCCAAATCTGGAACGTCGATATAAAGCCGATGTGTTCTCTTTCAGCGATATTCAGTCTGGCGATTATTTCTTCTTATGTAGTGATGGAGTGTTGGAACAGCTAACAAACGAGCGTTTATGTGAGATACTTTCTGACAATTCAACAACAGATGAGGAAAAGCTCGAGGCTATTCGTCAAGTGTGTTATGACAAAACCAAGGATAATTATACTTGTTACTTGATACCTATAGATCGTGTAGTGGCAGAAGATGGCGACACATTTGATAATGGTGATGATATCATTGCTGGAGTAGAGTTGGAGTGTGAAGAATCTTATAGTGAAATTTCAGCAGAAAGTACCGAAGAACCATCAGTCTTTAAAACCAAAGAACAACCATCAAAATCTTCAAAGAAAAAGACATTGTCATTATTGAAATGGATATTAATAGGCTTATGTGTAGTTGCTTCTTTGACATTTGCAATCAATACTTGGTTAGGCGCTAAAGGAGAAGAAAGTTACGTTGAGACAGAAGAGTCTAAATCCATAAACATTGAGGAATTGAGAGGTGTCATGACTAGAGATACACTCGAAATTATTGATACTATAAAAATAGAAAAATAAGATGAATTCAAAAGCCAACCTGCATTTTCCGTAAGTTGGCTTTTATTTTTTATTAACCACATAATAACAAACCATCCTCTTCGTTACATAAAAAAACATAGGAATCCTGTCAATGTTCTTGATGGGATTTATTTCTAAAATCAAATCAAATCATTATGAAAAAATTCTTGGTAATTTTATGTAGCATCCTTATTGTTATTGGCGTAATAAAACTCTTCATTCACAATGAGGTGCCTTCCAATATTTCTGAAATATATGATTATTGTAAGGATAATGGATATAGCACGGAATATTGTTTCTTGACGGATTTCTCCAAACCATCTGGAATTAAAAGGTTTTATATCTATAGTTTTAAAGAGAATAAAATCATAGATAAAAGTCTATGCGCACATGGTCTTGGTAAATGTGATAATGTTTTTGAGACTATTTATAAAACTTTTAAAACTACTTTCAAACCAACTTTCAGCAATGAAAAGGGGAGCTGCTACTCCAGTTTAGGTAAATATAAAGTAGGAAGGTTAACGCCAATGTCAAAACCTTATTTTAAAGAAGGATATTTTTTGTACGGACTTGATTCAACAAATTCAAATGCTTATGATAGAAGCATTCTTATTCACAGAGGTAATTTAGGATTTGAGACATTTCCATTGCCTTGTCTGCCGGTAAGCAAAGGTTGTTTTGCGGTGTCAAATTCTATGATGGAACATATAAAAGATATTAAAGAACAATCAGATAAGCCAATCTTGTTATACGCATATAATTAAAATGTCCAACATCTTCTTTTACATAATAACCCTCATCTTTGGCGCATGTTGTGCTTTTATAACATGGCTATCTAAGATATTCGGTTGGACATATACCGAGGCTTGCGTTTATATCAATCTTTACTTGCAATATGCTGTGCTTCTATTATCAACGCTGTCTGTGATTTATGTAGCTGCAAAGAAGATGGCGCAAGGATTTTCAAAACCTAAACTCATAGTGCTAATAATGAGCATTCTCTATAACATTCCGTTCGTTTGGTTTGGTACGTGGTTATATGACAGATACGGCAAAATCAGTTGTGACGCAGCATTTCAACTTTGCAAAAACGACCTTTGGAAATTAGGCGAACATCTTGATATACCAAGCAATATTCCTTGCTACAGCAAAGGATGGACGGAATATTATGTGGTAAATATTATCATTTTCATTGTCTTGTACTTGTTTGTCTTCTTTATAAATTGGGGTGCTAAAAAGTTGATTAAGAAATATGTTTAAACTCTAATATTTATATATGATTAAGAAGATATTATTAAGGATATTATTGGTTATCGTAGCGATAATTCTTATCGGTCTCCTCATACCTCAAAACCTTAAGATGCCTGTTGTTGGAGCAGACTCTGACAGCTACAACCATAATACGTTTTGGCATGGAGGCTGGGGGAGTTCCGTCGTTCATAAAGGCGTCGATGTCTTTGCAAAGAAAGGCACTGGCGTTCATTCTTCAACGAAAGGAATCGTGCTTGCAACATCCGAAGGCAATAAAAGCGGTAAGTTTGTGACAGTGCTCGGTCCGAAGTGGAGAATCCATTATTACGCTCATCTGGATGAAATCAAGACCAAACGTTTTGCTTTTGTCGACCAAGATGCCGAGATTGGAACTGTCGGTAATACAGGAAACGCTATCAACACTCCAGCGCATCTGCATTATGCAATTGTCACCATTATTCCTTATCCTTGGCGCATTGATGGCTCGAAACAAGGCTGGAGAAAGATGTTTTATCTGAATCCAATTGATTTTTTAAAGACTACAAGTCAACAAGACCACAAGATAAAGTGTCCGCTAAACTGCACTAATCGACACTAAAACTTTCGTGTGGTTTCGTGAGATTTCGTGGATGTTTTTCTTTATCCGCTAAACTGCACTAATCAGCACTAAAGCTTTCGTGTGGTTTAGTGTGATTTCGTTGATGTTTTTCTTTATCCACTAAACTGCACTGATCGACACTAAAACTTTCGAGTGGTTTCGTGAGATTTCGTGGATGGATAATCAAAAATCGAATTCTAAAACGCCTTGAACTCCTGATGTGGATTCAGGGGACGGGGTCTGTTGACCGTTGTCTGTAGTCTCTTGTCCCTTAATCATCTCAAGAAACTCCGCTTCGCTCTTGATTTCAATTCCTAATGCCTCGGCTTTCTTTCTTTTCTCTGGTCCCATCTTGTCGCCAGCAACAACGAAACTGGTCTTCGATGATATGGAAGATACGTTCTTCCCTCCAAGGTCTTCAATGAGCTGCTTAATCTCATCGCGACTCATTGTAGAGAAAACACCGCTGACGACAATACTCATTCCGGATAATACTCCTGATGAATCGTCATCTTTTGCAGATTTCTTTTCTTGTTCAAATTGCAAGCCTGCTTCTCTTAACTTATTGATGATATTGATGTTGCGCTCGTCAGAGAAGAAGTCTTTTATTGAGACTGCAATTTTTTCGCCGACTTCCTCAATCTCTGTCAATTCTTTAACAGAAGCGTTGATGATGTTGTCGATGCTTCCCATCGCCTTGGCGATAAGCTTTGCTGTCGTTTCGCCGACAAATTTGATTCCCAATGCGAAAAGCACTCTCGCAAATGGAACCGACTTTGATTTCTCAATAGCATCGATGATGTTGTTGGCTGTCTTTTCCTTGAAACTGACCTTGCGAACACTTTTCTCTTGTGTTTTCTCGTCATCAATAGTTATAATCTTTTCTAAACCAAAGATGTCGTTATATTTAAGATTATATAAATCTGAATAGTCTTTAATAAGATTGTTGTCGAAAAGCACTTCGACCTTTCCTTCGCCGAGACTTTCAATGTTCATGGCTTTTCTGCTGATGAAGTGCTCGATACGTCCTTTAATCTGAGGCGGACAACCTAAAGTGTTAGGACAATACCAGGCAGTTTCTCCTTCAATATTAACGAGTTCTGTTCCGCATTCCGGACAGCGTGTGATGAATGTGACTTTCTGACTTTCTTCTTTTCTCAGGTTTAAATCAACGGCTGTTATCTTTGGAATTATCTCGCCGCCTTTCTCCACGCTGACGATGTCATCGTAATGAAGGTCGAGTTGCTCGATGAAATCGGCGTTATGAAGCGTCGCTCTTTTAACAATAGTTCCTGCGAGTTGAACAGGTTCGAGGTTGGCGACTGGCGTTATTGTTCCGTGACGTCCTACCTGAAAGTCGACGCTCAAAAGTTGTGTGTGTGCTTCTTCAGCCTTGAATTTATATGCTATCGCCCAGCGTGGCGATTTCGCTGTAAAACCTAAAATCTCTCTTTGCTTGAAGTCGTTGACTTTTATCACGATGCCGTCGATGTCGAAAGGAAGTTCTTTTCTTTTCTCGTCCCAATAGTTGATGAAGTCTTCAATGTCATCAACGTTTTTGCATAATGCCATGAAGTTAGAGACGTTGAATCCCCATTGGCGTGCAGCCATTAGGCTTTCGTAATGGTTTTTGAAAATCATCTTGTCGTCGTCCATCATCATGAAGTAGCAGTATTGGTCGAGTTTGCGTTTTGCCACTTCTTTGGAGTCTTGCAGCTTTATTGTTCCAGCCGCAGCGTTTCTTGGGTTTGCAAAAGGCTGCTGACCAAGGTCTTCACGTTCTGCGTTGATGGCGTTGAAGCTGCTGTGAGGCATAATAATCTCTCCGCGCATCTCGAAGAAATCGGGATAGTCGCCTTTGAGTTTCAATGGAATAGTGCGAATGGTCTTTACGTTAGTCGTGACGTCATCGCCTTGTGTTCCGTCGCCGCGTGTGACAGCCTTGACGAATATTCCATTTTCATAGGTGAGACTTATGGAAATACCGTCGAACTTCAGCTCGCAGACGAATTCCACGTCTTCTTCAATGGTTTTCTTTATGCGGGTGATGAAGTCTTTGACTTCTTCGATATTATAAGAATTGGATAATGAAAGCATCGGATAACGATGTTTCACAGTCTGAAACTCCTTGGTGATGTCGCCGCCGACGCGTTGGGTAGGAGAGTCGGCAGTGATGAATTCTGGATATTGTTGTTCGAGACTTATAAGCTCGTTGAGAAGCATGTCAAAATCATAGTCGCTTATCGTTGGCTGAGCTAATATATAATAGTTATAATTATGACTTTCAATAATCTTGCTTAACTCAGCGATTCTGACTTTTGCTTCTTCCTTATTCATATTATTTTCTTATTTCGTATGAACAATCAACGTTGTCTAATTTGTATATCGTTTTGTAGTATTCAGTGTAGCTTTCACATTCTTTCTTTGAATAAACGCCGTAAAGCTCTTCTGTAGCTCCAGTGTTGAGGTTTCTGCAGATGCAGCCTTTTTCGCATGAAGTGAATGTAACGGTAGCAACAATCGCTACTAAAAATAGTTTGAAAAATCTTTTCATGATAAAATAACTTAAAGCGCAAAGATAAGAATTTTATTCCGAAAAAATGAGTTTAAAAGCCATAATTATGACAATAATTAATTTCAGTTTAAGAGAAAAAAATAGTATCTTCGCAATGTTTTTTTTACATTGCATAAATTGGATAAAAGTATAATTTAAAATTCAATATTTCATGAAGACTAGAACAATTATTTTATTTATTATCATGGCGTTAGCAATGAATGTTAATGCTCAGGTGATTGCAGACTGGTGGAATGATGTCTCTGTTTTCGCTGTTAATAAAGTGCCTCCACGCACTAATGTCATTCCTTATCAAGATGAGAATGGAATCGGTGATCTTGAATACAGAGAGTCGCCATATTATCAGTGCATAAATGGTAATTGGAAATTCAACTGGGTTGAAAAGCCTGCCGACAAACCTGCTGGCTTCTATGTTGAAGGTTACGACGTCACATCATGGGGCAGTATTCCTGTTCCTGGTAACTGGGAAATGAATGGCTACGGAGTTCCTGTTTATGTGAACCAAACTAATGAATTCCCATCAAATCCACCATACGCTCCAACAGAATATAATCCTGTAGGTTGCTATGTTCACGATTTCAACGTCCCTGAAACATGGAAAGATAGAAATGTCTATATCAACTTCGGTGCTGTGAAATCAGCGATGTATCTCTGGATTAACGGTCAGTTCGTCGGTTATTCTGAAGATCCAAAGACGCCTGCTGAATTCGACATCACTCCTTATCTTAAGAAAGGTGAAAACAGATTGGCTGTCGAGGCTTATCGTTTCTCAGATGGTTCTTACCTTGAATGTCAAGACTATTGGAGAATGAGCGGTATCACTCGCGATGTTTTCATTTATTCAAAACCAAAAACTAACGTTTACGACTTCTTCGTAAAGGCTGGCCTCGACGATACATTTACAAAAGGTATTTTTGATTTGTCAATAGATATCAATTACGGCAAGAAAGTTCCTTCAAAATTGAATGTTGAAGTTGAAATCAAAGGTAAAGAAGGTTCTAGAAATCAAATCAATAAATTGTATACAAGAACAATAAGCAAGAGTGAACTTATTGAAAATCAAAAGCAAGAAGGCCTCTCAATAGTGTCTTTCAATGAAATCATCGATCGCGTTGAACCTTGGTCAGCAGAGAAACCAAATCTTTATGACATGACAATTCGCCTTAAAGATAAAAAAGGTAAAGTCATTGAGATAGTTGGTTCTAAAATTGGTTTCAGAACAACGGAAGTTAAAGATGGTCAGTTGCTTGTTAATGGAAAACCTATATTGGTAAAAGGTGTCAATCGTCACGAACACGATGGCTATACAGGTCAGACCGTAACTCGTGAATTGATGGAAAAAGACATTCTCATGATGCTTCAAAATAATATCAATACAGTTCGTACTTCACATTATCCTGTTGATATTTACTTGTATGAGTTATGTGATAAATATGGTTTGTATGTTATAGACGAGGCTAACAACGAATCACATGCTCAAGGTTATGAGAAAGAAAGTCTTGCAAAAGACGAACGTTGGGTCGGTGCTTTTAAATACAGATGTAACAACATGGTTGGCAGAGACAAGAACCATCCATCAATCATTATTTGGTCTTTAGGTAATGAGTGTGGCAACGGCGTTTGCATGTATGAGGCCTACGATATGGTGAAGTCTATCGACAATACACGTCCTGTCATCAACGAGCGTTCTTTGTATGACCACAACAATGACATCATTGGCATAATGTATTCAAGCCAAAGATATTTGGAAAGATTTGCAACAGAAAATCTTGACACTCTCAACCGTCCTTTCATCATGATTGAATATCTTCATGCTATGGGTAACAGCTGTGGCGGTATGCAAGATTACTGGGACGTCATAAATAAATATGACAATTTGCAAGGCGGTTGCATCTGGGACTGGTGCGATCAGTCTATCGTTATGGTTGATAAGGAAAAAGGCGTGAAGTGGTATGCTGCTGGCGGTGACCTCGGCGAACTCGACGGCATCGGCAATGACGACAGCTTCTGCTGCAACGGTCTTGTTACAAGCGACAGAATTCCTCATCGCCATTTGGAAGAAGTGAAGAAGATTTATCAAAATATCAGCGTTGTTCCTGTTGACATTAACAGAGGCGTATTTGAATTTAAGAATAACTTCTTCTTCAGAAATTTGAACGAGTTCGAAGTGACATACACAATATACACGAACAAAAGAGAAATTCAAACAAACAGATTGACTTTGAATGTTGCACCTCAGTCTTCGGTAAGTGTGCCAATATCAATGCCAAAGGTAAAATTGAATCCTAAAGAAGAATGTTTCATCGAATTCTCTTTCAGAGAGTTGGGATATCATTCACTTCTTAAGCCAGGAACAGAAATCGCATACGAAGTGTTTAAGTTGAACTTGCCTCAAACTCAAGGTGTTCCTTTGAAAAACATTCCATCTGTGGATCTTGTCGTAACTCCTGATGATGATGATTTTATTTTTAAAGTGACTGTATCGAATAAAGATTTCTCTTTCGTTATCGATAAAGGCCTTCCAACATCATTTGTTTACAGAGGCGATGAGTTGTTGGCTGGTGCTATCAAACCTAATTTCTGGCGCGCTCCAACGCTTAACGATGATGTTGACCATAACGCTCTTCCTAAATGGTTGAACGCTAACTTGAACGACTTGACAATTGTTCCAACAAATGTAAAAACTGATAGAATAAATAATTCTAAAGTTGTTGTCACTGTGATGCTTGACTTCAACAATGACAAAGGTGAAACAATCTTGTCAACAGAGCAAGTATATGAAATTAACGGCTTCGGTGATGTGGTTATTTCAACAAATATCCAACCAAATCAAGTCGTTACAACATTCCCTAAGATTGGTACACAGCTTCTTATGCCTTTACAATATAATAAGGTGAGATATTTCGGCAAGGATACTGAAAACTATCCTGACAGAAATTCTTCAGGTAAGATTGGTTTATATGAAAGAAATGCCAAGGATATGTTTGAATTGCATGAAGAACCACAGGATAATGGCAATCACAGCGACACTCGTTGGTTTGCAGTGACAAACGCTGAAGGCAACGGCATGTTCTTTACAAGCGATGAGAATTTCAACTTTAGCATTTATCAATATTCTGACGAAAATCTTTCTGTAGCAGAAAGAATCAATCAGATGGAACTCGCTAAATATTGGACAGTTAATGTCGACTACAAACAAGCTCCTCTTGGAACAGCTACATGTGGACCAGGTGCATTAAGCAAATATCTCATCAAAAATGACAATTACGAATACACAATAAGAATGCGTCCATTCAATGCAAGAGACATGAGAGACGACAGATTGTATCAGCAAAATGTAATTGGCGAGTTTACACAAGTCGCTACACCTGAGATTACAGCAGAACTTGAACGTTTCGACAAGAAAATGAATGTGACTTTGACATGTGCTGACGCTAAAGCTAAAATATATTATACTTTAGATGGCAGCGAACCAACAAAGAAATCTAAGTTATATACAAAGCCTTTCAGTATCAATACAACAACAACAGTCAAAGCTAAGGCTTTCGCTGACAAAAAGATTTCTTCATTCACAACAAAGAAACATTATGAAAGAATCATTATCGCTGGTACAGAATTCGTTGAAATGCCACATCGCAACTATGCAACAAATTGTGAGACAGTCTTGATGGACGGCAAGAAAGGCATCGCAGGCAACTGGGGCGAAGGCTGGCTTGGTTTCTATGGCAATGGCACTGAGTTTACAATAGAACTATCACAAGCTACAGACATTCATCATTTGTATGTGGGCTGCGGCATCTGTCCAAACGACTGGGTCTTGTTGCCAAAAGGCGTTTTCGTTTCAGTTTCTACTGACGGACAGAATTTCACTGACTTTGTCAAGGCTGATTTCCCAATGTACAATTACAGCGCTATGGATGTAAGACGCCGCGATGACGCAAGAGCTACCATCGACGTCAAGGGTGTTAAATATATTAAGGTGAAAGTCGACAATGTAGGCAAGTTGCCAGAATGGCACGATTATGCCGGCGAAGATGCATGGATCATGATTGATGAAATAAGTGTAAAATAAGACTTTAAATGTCTGCAATAAAAAAAGACGCTTCATTATGATGCGTCTTTTTTTATTATGAAAATTTCAATTAACCTAATGCTACATCTAAAATCATCATAATGATGAATCCTATCATGAAACCCCATGTTCCTGTATGTGGATTTTCGCTTAAATTGGCGTCAGGTATGAGATCTTCGGCAACAACAAACAACATGGCGCCAGCAGAGAAGGCTAGGAGCCAAGGCTGTAAAATTATCAGATGTGATGCGAGGAAAAATCCCACAATAGCAGATAAAGGTTCTACTACACCGCTGCCCATGCCGAAAAGAAATGCTTTTCTGCTGCTGCCTGTCACTTGTTTCATCGGCAAAGAAACGGCTGCTCCTTCTGGAAAGTTCTGAATGCCGATACCAATAGCTAATCCTAATGCAGAGATGTATGCGGCACTTTCACCGCTGACAGCGGCAGCTCCAAAAGCGAATCCTACCGCCAGACCTTCTGGTATGTTGTGCAATGTGACTGCAAAAAATAACTTCATCGATTTGGAGAAGTGGGAGCGAGGTCCTTCTTCTTGATGGGTCCCGTTGTGCATGTGAGGAACTACCTTGTCTAATAATGCTAATAGTAATCCACCTAAAATGATACTCGTCGCTGCTGGAAACCAAGCGAATTTGCCAAAACTAGCTTCCGACATATCTATAGACGGAATTATCAGCGACCAAATAGAAGCGGCTACCATAATGCCTCCAGCTAAGCCTAACAGTAATGAGTTGACACTCTGAGAAATGTCTTTCTTGAAAAAGAATACCAATGACGCGCCTAGTGCCGTCATCAAAAATATAATGGCAAATCCAATTATTGTTATTAATGTATTACTCATTCTTAATTCTTGAATTATAATTATTTAGCAAGGCTTGCAATAACAATAGTCAAATTACTTGCAAACAACTTAACAGCCAATGCTAATAAAATGACTCCGAAGAATTTACGCAAAATAAAGATGATGTCTTTGCCAAGCCATTTCTCAATCTTACCGACAAAGCGTATTACGATATATGCTAAGACGATATTCAAAATCAAGCCCAGCATGATGTTAATCACAGAGTAGTCTGCACGTAATGATAATAATGCTGTTAATGCCCCAGGTCCTGCCAATAAAGGAAATGCGATAGGGACAATAGAAACGTTAGAGCCTTGACTATCATATTTTATGATGTCAAAACCGAGTACCATTTCTAAGGCTAAGATGAAAATTACAAACGAACCAGCAACAGCAAATGATGCGACGTCAATGCTGAATAATTCTAAAAGTAAATCACCTGCATAGAAAAATGCAATAAACATCAATAATGCAACAGTACAAGCTTGTCCGGCTTTAATGTTTTTGTCACCGCTTTTAAGACTTAAAAATATTGGAATTGAACCAGTTACGTCTATGATGACGAAAAGTACAATGAATGAACTTAATATTTCAACTAAATTAATTTGTGATAAAAATCCCATAACTTTAATATTAATTATTTTTAACAAATTGTGACTTAAGGCTTTCAACTAAAGTCTTAAAGTCGTTTAACGTTGGAAGAAGTTGTATTGTTTTTACTTTGGTTTCTTTTTTGAATATTATCCATTGATAAATTATTGTGGCTAAGTATGTTAAAGAAACGGAAACACCAGCGCCAACAATGCCATATTTTGGAATTAGAATGAAAATAGAAGGAATAGTGACCATCAATCCGACTAAAGAACCATAAAGGTTGTGTTTTGGAAGATTGACGCCAGAGAAATAATGACTGAAAATCATATTTGCTGCCATGAAAACCATTCCTGGACTGAGACTTACCAAAACGTCTTTGGTTTCAGCGAATTCTGGAGTGAAAATCCAGGCATATATTGCTTTAGGTATCAAACAGATAACAATCATGCATAATGCGGTTAATATAACAGCCAATTTCATGAATGTAACCGTCAATTCAGCGGCTTTCTTTTTGTCATCCATGTTGCTTATCGTAGAGAATTGAACCAAGGCTATACTATTGCCAATCAGCTTCGTGGCTTCGGAAACTTGTGTGCCAGAAGTGTAAACGCCAACCTCCGACATCCCGAAAAATCTCTTGATTACGAAATAACTTATTCTTCTGTTAATCATCGTGACTAAGGTTGAAAGCTGTATCATGCTGCCGAAACTAAACATTTCTTTAGCTGTCGGTATAAGCTTTTCGTGTTTGTTGTCTTTAAAATATGACGATATACAAACAAAACCAAAAATGTTAACAGTCATATAAGCTGTTATAAATGAATAGACAAAAGCATCGGCATTACGAATGTCAAACACGAAAATATACGTTATCATTGAAATGATTTGTGTCATAAATTGTACGATAAACAATATGTTTTGTGTTCCTACTCTTTCTTTTCCGAGAAGTACGTTCATGTTGAAATTATGAAGACTATAAAGAAATACCATTAATAATATGTGAAATCCGTAGCCTTCAGGAACAAATGCGTCGTAAATGGCAGGTGTGAATGTGTGCAAGATAAAGAATGTTGCAGCGATAAATGCAACCATCAAAAATGTCCAGACATAAGAAATCTTAAACAGTGTAACGAATGATTTTCTAGGAGTGTAGTAGATGAGTCCGCTGCCAGAAAGCAATTCCACCGCGATAAGAAGAAGTGAAACATCGACCAAAACTGTCGCGCCAATGCCCCAAGCTTCTCTGCCAAGAAAGTTGGTTCCGAACCATAAGGTGACGAAACCTGTCAAGGCGTTTAAAAGACGTGTCCCAAATGTTCCAAATATCTTCTTTATCATTTATTTATATAGCTTTTGTTTAAGTTGTTGTTTAAATCCTGAAACTGTAAATACAAATCGTTTTCCATCGAATACAACGATGTTGTCATCACTGTTTATGGTGTGAATGCCTCTGCCGTAATCGCTGTTTCCCAGTGGCAGAACATTGCTGAATGGCTTCGTTACGAATTGTTTTTCTGTCAACAATTCAATCTCTTCCAAAACGACAGATTGTCCGTAGTGTTCGGTGCAATTTTGTGATGGACGTATCGTTTTTCCCTTAAACTCGAAAATTTTTCCTGCAGGACGCGCTTTGCTGCAATCAATCATGACAGGATTGTTGTCGTGTGGCAAATATGGACCTCTAAGATTTTCCGAATGATAAATCTCAAGATGTGTGTGCGAGTTTTTCTGGTTTACCAAGAACATAAACCATTTATTATCATGGAAATGCAATGTCGCATCGACAATAGGGAAGCCTTCCAACAAAACAGTGTCTTTTTCTAATCTTAATTTTTCTTCATCAAAATGATATAAGACAACTTGTTTTGTCGCATTAGCTTCTGGAAGACAATATATATTACCTTCATGTTCAAATACATAAGGATAAGAACGATGTTCTTTGAAATTTGTTAGCTTATGATATTTCTCGAAGTTTTCCGACTTTAAAGCTACGGCTAAATCAGCTTTTCCTCTCAGGTATGAATACCATTCAAAGAAGATGTATGTATCTTTTTTAGTTTTGATGATAAACGGATCTGCGAAATAACAATTTTTTCTTGGCTTTTTAAACCAATGAATATCAAGGCTTTCTCTGCTTTCATGATTTACAAAATCTTCCATTGATGTTTCGCAATAACCAACATTCCAGTCTTCTTGCCTAAACAAATCGTCAAGATGAAACATTATTCTTCTCCACATCAGCTTCCAATAGTATTGAAGCATCTTGAAATTGGTAGGAGGGTGAACTATAGGAGCTTCTGATTCAGAAGGCTCTTCTTTTAATACACCTGTGTTTATCAATTCTTTACATACTTGTAACGGCAATATTTCCCCGCCGAAATACAATTGGTCGAGGTGCGCTTTATAGCTGTGAAGTATAGTTCTAAATAGTATTCTTTTAAGAATTATCCCTTTGTCAAGACTATTCGTAAGTCGTTGTAAGATAACGCCATTGCTTGGAATTTTTCTCATGAATTCCCAGAATCCAGGAGGGCCGCCTCTGATGATGCGTTCGTCGTCATGATGAAACGACCAAACACCATATTTGGCAGAATTTAAAACTTCTCCTCGCACAATGTCAAAACCGAAACGAAGTATGAAATCTAAATTCTGATTTCTAATTTCTTGTATGTCAATTTCTTCAAAATAAGTCGATATCCCTTTGATTTTTGGAGTGCAGAATATTGTCGGAATATCTTGCGTAAGTTCCTTTATATCACTAGGAAACTTGCTTCTTGGCTTGAAGATGAATCTGTTCCAAAGTCTGAAGAAAATCCTTCTGAAAGGATAATCTTTAATTTTTTCAAGAAATGGAGGTGGAGGTGTGTTGTCGTTGTTTTGTATTATAAGAGACAGCTTCATTCCGTTGTCCATCAGTAATTTAATGGTTTCATATTGCCAATGTTCAACAGTTAAACTGTTAATCATCAGACCGAAACGAAGTGATTTTCTCTTATTTCCCATCTATTTCTTTTTTATGCAAAAATAAGATTTTAAAGATAATTTTTATAAAAGTTTTTTTCTTTTTTTTGAACAATAAAAAAATCTCTCTTCGTTAATAAAAATAGACAAAAAAACATTATTTTTGCAACTTTAAAATGGTTCATGAAATTATCTATAGTCATAGTAAATTATAACGTTGAGCATTTCCTCGAACAATGTCTTTTCTCAGTCAGAAAGGCTATTGCCAATATTGAAGCAGAGGTGTTTGTCGTTGACAACAACTCCGTTGACGGTTCATTAAAAATGCTCGCAGAGAAATTTCCTGAAGTAAAAGTCATTGCCAACAAAGATAACGTTGGATTCAGCAGAGCTAATAATCAAGCAATTAGAGTTTCAACAGGCGAATATGTCTTGTTGCTTAATCCTGATACTGTTGTCGAAGACGATACTTTTACCAAGACTATAGCTTTTATGGATATACATCCCGACGCAGGTGGTCTTGGCGTTAAAATGGTCGATGGAAAAGGCAGGTTCTTGCCAGAATCAAAGCGCGGACTCCCAACTCCAGCAACGGCATTCTACAAAATGTTTGGCCTAACAAAGTTATTTCCTCACTCAAAACGTTTCGCCCGTTATTATTTGGGACACCTTGATAATGACGAAATTAACGAAGTCGAAATCCTATCTGGAGCTTTCATGCTAATGCGCCGAGAAACCTTGAACAAATGTGGATTGCTCGACGAAACATTCTTCATGTACGGAGAAGACATAGATCTTTCTTACAGAATCATACTTGCTGGATACAAGAATTATTACTATCCAAAAACAAGAATAATACATTACAAAGGCGAAAGCACAAAGAAAACAAGCGTAAACTACGTTCTCGTTTTCTACAAAGCAATGGAAATCTTTGTTAAAAAACATTTTGCCAACGATGGTGCAAAAACATTCTCGTTCTTCATCAATCTGGCAATATATTTCAAGGCTTTCCTCGCACTTTTATCACAATTCTTCAGCAAAGCCGTTCAGCCTCTTATTGATATAGTTTTAGGCTATGCTGGCCTCGCAACGATAAGCTATTTGTGGGGAAACATGACGGTTTATAACGGAACTGGCTCTTATCCAACAACTTTATTCGCAATAATACTTCCTGCATATCTGCTTATTTGGTTATTGACGTCTTATTTTTCTGGAGGTTACGATAAGCCTTATAAAATAGCTCCGGCTGCAGGAGGCGTATTTTTAGGAAGTTTCCTTATCTTGGTATTGTACGCATTACTTCCAGAACAATTGCGTTTTTCACGCGCATTGATATTGTTCGGCATGATTTGGGTCGCAGCAGAAATGAGCTTCTCCAGATGGATTGGATATTTATTGAAACGTCCTAATTTCCAATATGGTAAGAATGCAAAGAAACGCTTTCTTGTAATCGGAAGCGAAGCGGAAACACAACGTGTAGGACAGCTCCTTCAAAGCACTTCTATAAAACCTGATTTCGTTGGTTTAATCATGCCTGATGAAGATAAAGAAGTTCCGGAAAACTACCTCGGAAACTTGCATCAAGTTCCTGATATTATTGATATTTACAAGATTAACGAAATAATATTCTGTTCAAAAGACATGTCTCACCAGTTGATTATCGATAAGATGGAAGAATGGCATTCGTCTCTCGATTATAAAATTGCTCCAGAAGATACGTTGTCTATTATCGGAAGCAATTCTATCAACACTAGAGGCGACCTTTACACAATCGACATCAAAACAATCAGCACAAATTCTAATAAAAGAAAGAAACGTCTGTTCGATTTCATCTCATCTTTTCTTGGAATTGTGTTCTGGATATTCTTGGCCTTCTTCATTAACAGACCATTATTCTTCTTGAAGAGCTGTTTTAAGGTTTTATTTGGAAAATATTCATGGATAGGATATTGCAATGTTAAAGATAATGAAAAGCTAAGACTTCCAAAAATTAAAAAAGGAATATTTGATCCGTCTGCTAACATGAGCCGAATCGGATTGACGGAGGAAGAAAAAGAACACTTGAATCTCATGTATGCAAGAGATTACAGCCTGTCAAAAGATATAAATTTCTTTTTAAGAGCATTGAAAAAATAATAGTAAACAATATAAAACATAATTTTATGATAAACAGAAGGTTTTTAAGAGTCAAGGTTTTGCAAGCAGTTTATGCTTATATGGGTTCTGGTGAAGAACATGTTGAAGAAGGTGTAAAGCATTTGCTTGAAAGCATCGATAAAATGAAAGATTTGTTCTCTTGGCAATTGTCGTTTCTCGTTGAAACTAAACGCTTTGCAGAAAATAGGATAGAAGAGAACAAACGTAAAAACTTCCCTACACAGGAAGATTTGTATCCAAACATGCGTTATGTCAACAACCGTGTTTTAGTTGCTCTCGAAAATAACAAAGACCTTCGTAAAGAAGAAGAAAGATTGAAAATCAATTGGGCGGACCATCAAGATATTATAAGAAACTATTATAATATGATGCGTAATACCCAAGAGTATCAGGATTATATGTCAGATTCTGTCGATAACTTCGAACATGACAAGAAGTTTATCGTCAAGATGATAACAGAATACTTCTCAGAACTTGAAGTTCTTCAAGACTTCTATGAAGAAAAAAGCATCTTCTTCGTTGATGATTATCATTTAGTTACATCAATGTTGATTAAATTCTTCACAGATATAAAGGCAAGCTTTAACGAGACAACTTTACTTCCATCAATCTATAAGACAGAAAAAGATCCTGTTAATGAAGATAAAGAATTTGTCAAGAAATTATTCAGAGACGTCATCAAACACGAAGAAGAATATGGCAAATTAGTCGGTGCGAACACATCAAACTGGGAAAAAGAACGCGTCTGTGTCATGGATATGATTATCTTGAAATTGGCTTTGACCGAGTTCTGCTGTTTCCCATATATTCCAGTGAAAGTGACTATGAATGAATACATTGAAATATCAAAATATTTCAGCACTCCAAAGAGTAAGATATTCGTAAATGGCATTTTGGACAGAATATTAAAGAAACTTAACGAAGAAAAAGCCATCGTTAAAAAAGGCATAGGTTTATTGGATTCTTAATAATAATTAAGACAAAAGTTCGTTAGTCACTTAATAAAAGTTAACATTGTGAGAAAAAAGTTATACATACTATTAGTCTTTTTATCGTTGTTGTCGATAGGTTTCGCACAACAGAAAGATGGTACGTATAACTTTTTAGACATGACAGGTTCTTCAAGAATTGCTGCATTAGGCGGAACCATGCTTCCGGTTTATAATCCGGATATTCAATCTGTTGTGACAAATCCATCCTTGATTAACCCAACAATGCACAATTCACTGGCACTTTCGTATGTCGACTATTATACCGATATCAACATTGGCTCAATACAGTACGGAAGAACTTTCAACAAGATTGGAAGTTTCGTCGGGACAGTGCAATACAACGATTACGGTGATTTTATTTATGCTGATGAAGGTGGCGTTCAGGACAATGCTACTTTTTCGGCCTCCAATTATGTGATAAATCTTGGTTGGGGTCGTCAGTTGAACGATAAATTCAGTATCGGCGCTAATTTGAAATTTGCCGGACTTCAATACGAAAACAATTCGTCATTTGCCGTAGCCGTAGACATTGCTGGAACATATATAAGCAAAAACAATTGGGTGATATCATTAGTAGCTCGTAACATTGGTTCTGAGCTTTATAATAATTATCAAGGATTTAGAGGCGAATTGCCTTTCAAGATGCAAGCAGGTCTTTCCAAAAAGCTTGAACATTTGCCTCTTACTTTTATCTTTGTCTACGATAATATCCAGAAATGGGATTTAAGCTATGATGATCCTTTAGATTTGGAAAACAATTATGACCCTATGACAGGCGAGATGAAGAAAAAAAGCAAGATTGATGAATTGGCCGATAATCTTCTCAGACATGTTGTAGTCGCAGGTGAGCTAAATCTTGGAAAGAACTTGACATTACGTCTCGGATATAATTACGGACTGCGTAAAAACATGATAAGTCCGACCAAAAAAGGAGCTGTCGGTTTGTCGTACGGCGTTGCCATAAATGTTTATAAATTCAACATAAGTTATTCTCGCTCAGAGATGCACATTCATGGATCGCCAAATTATATCACTATCTCAACAAATTTGGACAGCTTTAAAAAACATTAAGAAATAATGTATCTTCAAGAGTTAAAGTTAAGCAATTTTAAGAATTGTCAGTCGGCTGATTTGTCTTTGTCGGAGAAAATCAACTGTTTCGTAGGACTTAATGCTGCTGGCAAGACAAACATCTTGGATTCAATATATTATCTAGCTTTTTGTAAAAGCTATTTCACTTTAACAGATAAACAAAATATAAGGCACGGAGAAGATTTCTTCGCCATACATGGTGATTTTCACTTTGACAATGAAGAACTTCATACCATTTCTTGCGTACAGAAGGCTAGCACAAAGAAATCTTTCAAATGTGATAAGAAAGAATATGAACGTCTTGCGGATCATATAGGCAAAATCCCATTGGTGATGATTTCGCCTTACGACAGCGACCTGATTAACAATGGCAGCGAGTTGAGGCGCAAGTTTATAGACGGCGTAATATCACAATTTGACGCAAGTTATCTCAATAGCCTTTTGAATTACAACAAAGCGCTTCAACAAAGGAACAGACAGCTTAAATTCTTTTTGGAAAACAAGTTCTGGGACAATACATTACTTGAGATGTGGGATCAGCAGCTTATTCATAATGCCGTTCCAATCAATGAGAAAAGAAAGTCATTCTTAGAAGAATTCGTTCCTGTATTTCAAGAATATTATGAAATCGTATCAGGCACAAACGAAAGAGTTGCAATAACTTACAATTCTACGCTTAATGAAAGACCTTATGAAGAATTATTGGCGGAAAGTCTTAATCACGACAGATACAGCACTTATACAAGTGTCGGCATTCATAAAGACGACCTGACATTCCTTATAAATGACCATCCTGTGAAGCAATTTGCATCGCAAGGTCAGCAGAAATCGTTCGTTATTGCCATAAAACTGGCTCAATTCGATTTCAATTACAAGAAAATAGGACATAAGCCAATATTACTTCTTGACGATATTTTCGATAAGTTAGACGACAACAGGGTTGCGCAGCTTGTGAAACTCGTTGGCAACGATCATTTCGGACAAGTTTTCATTACTGATACACAACGCCAGAGAATCAAGTATTTGATGGACAATACCGTGGTGAACCATAAGATTTTTAAAGTTAATAACGGAATAATTTCTACTGACGATGAATGAAGATGGATACACATTGGCTGAACTGATAAACGAGTTCTATAAACGTCATAATAGGGAAAACAGCCTTGATGAGATGAAGATTATTGAATCGTGGAAAAGTGTTGTTGGTGGATTTATAGCAGCGCACACATTAGATTTAAGAATCACAAAGAACATTCTGTATGTCAAAGTCGATGCAGATTCGTTAAGAAACGAACTGATGTATTCGAAGACAATTTTGTTAAGAAATATTAACAGAGTTTCAGGGACAGATCTTTTGAAAGATATTGTCATAATTTAATAATGTAAAAGTTGTTTTAATACTTTTTTTTTGTATTTTTGTAGCATTAACAATATATTTCTTTAAATAAAAGAACAATAATAACTTATAGAATTAAAATTATATGATTAACTCACAAGACATTAAAAAAGGAACATGTATCCGTTTCAACGGAAAACTTTATTTCTGCGTTGATTTCCAACACGTAAAACCTGGTAAAGGCAACACATTCATGCGTGTAACATTGAAGAGCATTGTTGACGGTCGTACATTAGAACATCGTTTTGACATTAGTGAGAAACTTGAAGACGTACGCGTTGAACGTCGTCAATATCAATATCTTTACAAAGAAGGTGATGATTTTATCTTCATGAACCAAGAAGACTACGAACAAATTCCTCTCAACAGAGAATTAATTACTGGTGTTGACTTCCTCAAAGAAAGCGACATTTGCGAAGTTGTATTCGACACATCAACAGAAACAGTTCTTTTCGCAGAATTACCTATCAAGACTGTTTTGGAAGTTACATATACAGAACCAGGCGAAAAAGGCAACACAGCAACAAACGCTATGAAAGACGCTACAGTTGAAACAGGTGCTACAGTTAGAGTTCCTTTATTCATCAACACTGGCGATAAAATTAGAGTAGATACTCGTACAGGCGAATACACTGAAAGAGTAAAATAATATAACTAAATGAAAATAAATCCAAATACGACTCTTAAGTGCGTCGCTGATTATATTGGAGCAAAGAAAACGATCGGGGATCCGAACTTCGTGATCTCCGGTCTTAATGAAATCCACGAGGTAGAACAAGGCGACATCACTTTTGTAGATCACCCAAAATATTACAAGAAAGCTTTAAGTTCTGCGGCTACAACTATCATCATCAATAGTGAAGACGTTGAATGCCCAGAAGGTAAAGCTTTGATAATCCACGATAGTCCATTAGACGCTTTTAACAAGTTAATATTGTCTTATCGTAGATTCGAACCTGCAACAGCTATGATTGGTCCTAAAGCTGAGATAGGCGAGGGCACTATCATAGAGCCAGGTACTTTTGTTGGTGACAGAGTTAAAATTGGAAAGAATTGCATTATCCACCCGAACGTTACTATTTATAACCACGTTATCATCGGTGATAATGTTATCATTCAAAGTGGAAGTGTAATCGGTGGAGATGCTTGTTATTTCCAACGTCGCCCAGAAGGATTCGTAAAATTCGAGTCTTGCGGCAGAGTCATCATTGAAGATGACGTAGAAATAGGCGCTTGCTGCTGCGTCGATATTGGCGTTACCAGCGATACTATCGTAGGTAAAGGAACCAAAATGGACAACTTCGTACAGATTGGCCACGATGCAAAACTAGGCAAACATTGTTTCCTTGGAGCTCACGCTTCTGTAGGCGGCGTCACAGTGGTGAAAGACAATGTCTCTATCTGGGCAATGGGTTCAGTCAATAAAGACCTCGTCATCGCTGAAGGAACAACAGTTCTCGCTTATTCAGGCGTCGACAAAGACACAACTCCAGGCATGACCTACTTTGGAATTCCAGCCGATGAGGCAAGAAAGAAATGGAGAGAGATAGCAGCGGTGAAAGCGCTGGCGAATAAATAAGACTACAATAAAAAAAGCGACTCACGAGTCGCTTTTTTATTTTCAATTAATCATATCGCTTCTTCAGAGCGTTTTCTCATTTCTTCTGAAATGGCAATGAATTCTTCTACATTCATATCTTTGATGAAAATCAAGCCATGTGTAGATCTAATCAACGGACTTGGGTTTTCGTAGAAATAATTCTTGCCTAAAATCAGTTGTACATCATGTAATTGCTTGATCCAAGTCTTCTTGGAAATGTCGCTGAAAGGTCCGTTGTAGAAAGGACTTGGGAATTCAGCTTTGACTTGACTCAAATAACTTGCAGTGAACGACTTATCCAAAACAGCGAGTGCGTTCAAAGATACAGGGACGTACATATTTGCATCAGCAGGATTGAACTTGAACCAGACGTTACGATAACCATATATTCTCAAATCTGACAAGTCTTTTTCCTTGCTCCATTCTGCAACAGCAGCGGCAGTGGCTTGCAACACTTTGTAGTGCGTATCAGGACCGCTGCCTTCTGGGTCTAATGTGACGCTGATGATATTAGGCTGTATCTCTCTGAACTGATTTAAGATAGGCATAACGTCGCGTTCCATGTTAGGGCCTTTGGTGACACCGCTGTCTTGATAGAAACCAAGATGTAAATGATGTACGTTCTTGACTTGAACACCATTATATGCCCAAACCAATTCTTCTTCAAACTCACGAATCATACCTTTGAGTTGCTGTAAATCAGGAGTGTTCTTTTCTCCGTCGTAACTTCTTGTCAAAACGTCAATAACTTCCTTGTATTTAGCCTTTAACTCTTCAAGGTTTTTGAACTGCCATATTCTAACCGAACAACGCAACAATCTGTGGCAGAATCCTCTATTCATCTGATATTGGTTGTCACTTGCTACGCTATCTAAATAATGATAGATGTCTTTGTCGTATTTGTGCTTATATCCTTCTTCAAAGAAATCAGGATAATGAACCATCTGGATTTTATCTTCTTCAAGGAAATCGAGAGTCATTTTCAATGAATCGCGGAGGAATCCGTTTGTGACAGAATTATATCCAGATGTCATGACGGCAAAGTGAACCTTATTGCTTGCAGGACGCAACTGTCTGTTGGTCAATGGCATGATGCCAAGCATAATGTCATCATGATGAGGGCCTGAGTTATAGATGACCTTATTAGTCTGTGTCACAGAACCTCTCTTAAGTTTATCTTCAACAGACTTAATCACTTCATTTACAGTGTCAAGGCTGAGGTTAGGAATCATACGGCACACCTCATCATTTTGCAAATCTTCCAAAGTAAGTTTTGGAGCATAACGATTCAGTTTCTTGCATAATTCCAAAATAGCTCTTTCAGTCTTTTGGAAGTTCCATTCTTCTTTAAAATAATAATGATTTATGAAGTCGGTGAGGAGAGATGCTGCGCCTTTTGTAAGATAAAAGCGAGAGTTTTCAAGACGTTGCAATACCGTTGCAGGATATTGTGTCGTCATCTCCGACTCAAGTGCATTCTTGATTGTCACTGCGTTAGATTCGCCAGCTGCACAAACGATAGCGACA
>JAZLAL010000116.1:0-22242 GCA_045613185.1 Bacteroidales bacterium
TTAATTCAATTTGTTGAAGATCAAGTACAAGTTAAGGATTTTCCACAGTTTAAAGCTGGTGATACAATCACTGTAACTTACAAAATCGTTGAAGGTAATAAAGAACGTTTACAAAAATTCCAAGGCGTAGTTTTACAACGCTCAAGCGAAGGTTCACACGCAACTTTCACAGTTAGAAAGATTTCAGGTAACGTTGGTGTAGAAAGAATTTTCCCTATCTCTTCTCCAATGATTGAAAGCATTGAAAAGAACAAAGAAGGTGCTGTTAGAAGAGCTCGTATCTATTACCTCAGAGGTTTACGTGGTAAGAAAGCTAGAATTAAAGAAGCTGCTCGTAAAAGCAAATAATAAAACTTCTTTAACGATAAAAAAAACAGCGTGAAAATTCACGCTGTTTTTTTTATAACCTCTGTCTTACAACTTCAAAGCAAACAACGCCTGTCGCAACAGACACATTCAACGAATCTATATCACCAGGCATCGGAATTAAAAGATGTTCGTCAGAACGCTTCAAATAAGCTTCACTGATACCGTCTTCCTCTGAACCCATCATAATTGCAATAGGTCCCTTCATATCAGATTCCCAAATATTCTTACGGCCTTTTTCAGAAATTGAAATAACCTTAACACCGCTGCTCTTCAAGAAATCAATTGTATCTTTAACATTTTCAACACGACAAACATTGATATTTGATAATGCACCTGCTGAGGTCTTCATCGCATCACCATTAATTAATGCAGAACCTCGTGATGGAATGACTATAGCATCAACGCCAGCCGCGTAACAAGTACGAGCAATAGCACCAAAATTACGAACATCGGTAACTCTATCTAAAATCACTATAAACGGCATTCTACCTTCATCATAAACCATAGGGACCACCTCCTCTATCAATTGATACGAAATCGGGCACACAAAAGCGACAATACCTTGGTGATTCTTTCTTGTCAGACGATTCAGTTTTTCCAACGGGACATATTGAACTGGAATATTATGCGTGCGTGCATAATGAACTATCTCCGAAATCTGAGGCGAACGCAAACCAGTCTGCACGAAAATTTTCTCAATCTCTTTCTCAGCCTTAATCAATTCCTCCACCGGATGAAGTCCAAAAAACATATTATTATCCATATACCTTATTTATTAATTTCAAACGTACAAAAATAATAATTAAAACTCATTTTTCACAATAAAAATAGTACATCATTTAAAAAGTTTTTGCTAAATTGCAACGCTATTTGCTATATATTCAACTAGCACAAAACCAATAGTAACACATTAACAAACATTAATAATTATTTTTATGAAAAAACTATTACTTTCATTAACAATGGTGCTTTTTGCATCACAAATGATTTTCGCACAAGATGCAGAACAAAAAAATTGGAAACATGGTGGTTTCATCGGTTTCAACATTTCACAAAGCCACTTCTCAAACTGGACAGCTGGCGGACAAGACAATGTTAACGGCCTTGGAACATTCAAGTACAGCATGAATTATTTAAAAGGTAAGTCAAAGTGGGACAACACATTAGATTTAGCTTTAGGTTACAGTTACTATGACTTAGATCAAAAACCATTAAAAACAGATGACCGTATCAACTTAAGTTCTTTGTATGGTTACGATGTTGTTAAAGATGAATTATACATCACTGCAAACCTCAATTTCCAATCACAATTTGCAAACGGTTACAACTACGCAACCGACAGCACAACAAGAATTTCTGGATTCCTCGCTCCTGCTTACCTCACTGTAGGTCTTGGTGCTCAGTACACTCCAGCGAAATGGTTCTCATTGAACCTTGCTCCTGCTTCAGGCAGATTAACAATCGTTAACGACCAAACTTTAGCAGACGAAGGTGCATTCGGCGTTAAAAGTGCTTTGAAAGATCCTATAACAGGCGAAATTTTAGAACACGGAAGCAAATTCCGTATGGAACTTGGTGCTCAGCTAACTGCAAACGTCAACTACGAAATCTTCAAAAACGTCACATTCACTTCAAAACTCATCGTTTTCTACGACTATATGCAAACAAGAGAATTTAACGCTTTGAACGAAAAATACGGTTGCCGTCTTGACTTCGACTGGGACAACGCATTAATCATGAAAGTCAACAGCTGGTTAAACTGCAACGTTTCAGCACGTTTGGTTTATGACGAAGACATCAAACCTATCGAAGGCACATCATTCTTACAATTCAAAGAAGTTCTCAGCATAGGTTTATCTTACAATATTCCTTGATCATGACGAAAATCGGTTTGTTATCAGACACACACGGTTGGGTTAATCCTAACATCTATGAGTTTTTCAAAGACTGCGATGAGATTTGGCATGCTGGCGATATAGGCAACGATGATGTTACAATAGAGTTAGCTGCTTTTAAAAAATTAAGAGCTGTCTACGGAAACATAGATGACTGGGGAATACGAACCGATTTTCCTCAATTTCAAATATTTAATATAGAAGAAATCAAGGTTGTAATGACGCATATCGGAGGCTACCCTAACGCATACGCTCCAGGAATCAAGCAGCTGCTTTCAGAAGAGAAGCCGGACATTTTCATCAGCGGACACTCTCACATTCTTAAAGTCATGCGCGACCAGCAATTAGGATTGCTGCATCTAAATCCAGGAGCCGCTGGACTGAAAGGCTTCCACAAAAAAGTCACCATGCTGAGATTTCAAATAAATGGCAAAGAAATAAGTAATTTAGAAATTTACGAAGCCGATAAATATTAACAACAAAAAAAGCTGCGAATTCGCAGCTTTTTTTGTTTTATTCAATCTTAACGTAAACGATCGACAGACTTAATCAATTCAATATCTTTCCTAATCCATCGCATTGCCAAAATCGACAACACCATATTAATTAATGGCACATATACTCCAAAATTGTAAATAACTGTCTCTGCTGATAATTTTTCTCGAATATTATCAACATAGAACAAGAAAATCAATCCACAGAAAAGAGCATTCAAAAACACATTGAATGATGATAATTTCAATTGAAGTTCTCTTTTCTTATACATAAATATTGTTACAAACGGAACCGCCAACATCAATACTGCCAATATCAAAAGTAACAATGCACCAGAGTGATTTTCAACACCGAATATCGATAAATTCACAATCTCATTTCCAAGGTCAAAAGATGCTATTGGAATAAAAAACAAAAAGCCAGCTAAAACTGCCGACAAAAAAAGAAATACAGTTTGAATTCGTTGTATCATAATATTAGATTTAATTATTTTTTGCAAATATAACGATAAGATTCTAACGAAATTATTTTTTTAAAAAATATTTAAAACCCTGTGATTTTTCAATATTTTATATTATCTTTGCAGGACGTTTGAACAACACATCTAGTGTTATTGTTATTAAAAGTGAGATAATTCCATCTCATGGTATTTCAAAATAAAATTCTATGTACGACATTTACGGACTAAACGAAAAATCGTTAGTTGAACTAAAAGAAATTGCACTTAAATTAGGCATTGAAAATATCAATGTTTCTAAAGAAGAACTTGTTTACAGCATCATTGACCATCAAGCTGTCCATCCTGATATTATTAAAGAAATAAAAAACAATGATAATAAAGCTGTTACTGAAAAACCTAAAAGAGGTAGAAAAGTAGCAACATCCAGACCGGACAAAAAAGAAAATGCCGAACTTTTAGCAAGCAAAGAAGCTAACAAAACCGAAAACACTGACAATCAAGATAGTTCAACAACATCTGAAATAAAGCCTAAACGCGAAAAACGTCCAAGAATAGGCAAAAGGACTGATGTTGTTAAAACTACTATAAACAATAATGACGAACAAGACAAAGTTCAACACGTTTCATACGGCAAATCAGAAAGTTCTGAAAACAAAGAAGTTAACAGCAACACACTAGAAGAAACTGTGGTAAACGAGGAAACAATTTCTGTCGTTGAAGAAAAAACCGAAGTCTACGAAACCAAAAAGAAAAGAACCAATAAAGTTGGTAAAAGAAAAGAATCAAATAAAAACAATGAAGCTTCAACAAACAACGAAATTGTTGAAACACCTGAAGTATCAGCTATAGACATTGTTGAAATGACAGAAAACACAGACATCACTGATGTTGTCAACAAAAATGAAAAAGCTGAAAATGAGAGAATAAACCATCAAAGAAAAGAAGAAATCGTTTCTGAATTCGACGCTGTCGTTAATGCAGAAGGTGTTTTGGAAATAATGCCTGATGGTTATGGTTTCTTACGTTCATCTGATTACAATTACCTCAATTCACCAGATGATGTTTATGTTTCTCAATCACAAATAAAATTATTCGGACTTAAAACTGGCGACAGCATTCAAGGTGTGATTCGTCCCCCTAAATCCGGAGAAAAATACTTCCCACTTATTAAAGTAAATAAAATCAACGGTTTAACACCAGAACAAGTCAGAGATCGTATTCCTTTTGATTTTCTTACTCCATTATTTCCAACAGAAAAATTCAACCTCACTGGTCATAAAGGTAGTTCTGTATCCACAAGAATCATGGACCTCTTCGCTCCTATCGGCAAAGGTCAACGTGGCTTAATCGTTGCTCAACCAAAAACCGGTAAGACAGTATTACTCAAGGAAGTTGCTAATGCTATTGCAGCAAATCATCCAGAAGTTTACCTTATTATATTATTAATCGACGAACGTCCTGAAGAAGTTACCGACATGGCTCGCAGCGTTAACGCAGAAGTCATCTCTTCAACATTCGACGAACCAGCAGAAAAACACGTTAAAATTGCCAATATCGTTTTAGAAAAAGCAAAACGCTTGACAGAATGCGGTCACGATGTCGTAATCTTGCTCGATTCTATCACACGTCTTGCTCGTGCATTCAACACAGTATCACCAGCTTCAGGTAAAGTTCTCTCTGGCGGTGTGGAAGCTAACGCACTACAAAAACCAAAACGTTTCTTCGGTGCTGCTCGTAACATAGAAAACGGTGGATCACTCACAATTCTTGCTACTGCATTGATTGACACTGGCTCTAAGATGGACGAAGTTATCTTCGAAGAATTCAAGGGTACAGGTAACATGGAACTACAACTCGACCGTCGTCTTTCTAATAAACGCATCTACCCTGCTATCGACATCGTTGCTTCTGGTACACGCCGTGACGACTTACTCGTTGATGAACGCACTTTGGCAAGAGTTTGGGCACTCAGAAACCACTTCGCAGATATGACACCTGTAGAAGCAATGGAATTCCTTAAAGACAGAATCAGCAAGACACATTCTAACGACGAGTTCTTAGCAACAATTGATAAATAAGACTATAAGACTACACGACTATAAGTAAAAAAGACAGCTTATAAGCTGTCTTTTTTTATAATTATCAATTGTACATTGTTCCCAAATCATCTTTCGTCAATCCATTAAAGTCACCGGAGCTCATAAAACCACCGACAACATTTTCTTTTGGAAGACCTTCAAGGACATTCATCAGTTCTGCCTTAGAATGAACCACTTGAATATCTTTTCTTGCAAAACCTTCTACAATTCTTTCGTCTGACATTAAGTCCAACTTCTTGATAGCCACTGCATGAGGATCATAGAAAACAATAGCCTTATCGCAATTATCCAGACAATGTTTATAATGATCAATAAACACTTCACTTAAACTGCTATAAGTATGTAACTCAAACACAACAATTAAATATCTTTCTTTATATTGCTCACGCAAAGCCCTCACTGTTGCTACTACTTTTGAAGGTGCATGAGCGAAATCTCTAAATATCAGATTATTACTTTTTTTATTTTCAAACAATAATTCCAGACGACGTGCTGCACCTTTGAATGAAGCGATTGCATCATAGAAAATATCATCACTGATTCCAATCTGTTTACATACATTATATGCAGCATTAATATTCTTCATATTATGCTCACCAAAAATCTGAACTTTAACTTTCTTAGCATTGGAAATAAGATATACATTTCCATTTTCTATTGTATATTGGTGAGTTTCATAGCCATATGCAGGCACTTTGGAATTAGCAGCTATCTTTCTTGCTTCTAAATCATTATTGTCAAATATCAGGCAACCGCCATTTTCAATAGTATTGACATAAATTCTAAACTGTTCCAAATAAGAATCGAATGTCGGAAAAACATTGACATGATCCCATCCTATTCCGCTAATAACAGCTATATGAGGATGATACTTATGAAACTTAGGTACTCTATCTATTGGAGATGTCAAATATTCATCGCCTTCTATTACCATATATTTTGCCGATTCGCTAAGACGCACCATCACATCAAAACCTTCTAGCTGAGCTCCGACCATGAAATCAGTCTCAACTCCTGCATGTTTCATAACATGCAAAATCATTGATGTGATAGTAGTTTTACCATGACTTCCCCCAATTACGATTCTGGTTTTATCCTTACTTTGTTCATACAGATATTCCGGATAAGAATATACTTTCAAACCAAGTTCTTGAGCACGAATAAGTTCAGGATTATCGATACGAGCATGCATACCAAGGATAACTGACTCATAAGATTCATCCAATTTTTCAGGATGCCAGCCAAGTTCCTCAGGTAATATTCCCTCATTTTTCAATCTTGTTCTTGAAGGTTCAAAAATTTCGTCATCAGAACCCGTCACTTCGTAACCTTTTCTATGTAAAGCAATAGCAAGATTATGCATTGCGCTTCCACCAATAGCAATAAAATGTACTTTTTTCATATCTGTAGTATTATCGGAAATGCAAATATATGAAAAAGTCTACAAGACCACAAGACAAGTAGGCAACAAGTTTTTAACTATAAAAGAATTTTGTATATATAAAAAAAAGACGTCAAATGACGTCTTTTTAAGTTTATCTTATGTGTTATATATTATTTATTAACAACAACTTTTTGTGATGATTTAACACCATTTTCTGTTTCTAAGTTGATGTAATACAATCCGTTTGTCCATGATTCAACGTTTATCATAAGATTATCTGAAGTTGTGTCTTCTGTATAAACGATTTGACCGATGCTATTGAAAACAGTAACTTTATTCAAGTTTTCTGCATAAACATTAATAACAGATTTAGCAGGATTTGGATAAACATTGATATTTTCAGCTACAACATCTTCTACGCCAACTGAACCGAATACGACTTCAACTGGACATTCATATCTGAAGAGGTGTTTACCTTGTTCTGCAACAAATATTTTCTTTTTATTGCTATCAAGAATACCCCAGAAAGAGTTAACATCACCAATACCATTACCTTTGCTATTTTTTACAACTAAACGATAACATCCAAATGATGGCAAAGTATAAGATTCTTTCACAACGCTTGTAGATGAGAATGTTAATGTTTCAACTGTAGTGCCTGTGCTAACATTTACAATATCGATTGTTAAATTTTCAGGTTCTGATGTTTTAATCTGGAATTGCAACACACCATCATCTGGCAAATTGTAAGGTGCTACGACTTCATAAGCGAATGCGTTGTCAAAAGTATATGCATCTTCAAAACTACCATTCAATTCAACAGCTTCGATGTTTACAGCGCCTGCACCAGCGAAGTTAATTTCTGGCAATTCAAAATATGTTTCTTCGTACTGAGCTAAAACACCTTCCCATTTATAAGAACCTAAATTTTCACCAGCATCATTTGTAACATTGAAAACTGCTGATGACAATGGTTGAGTACCATGGTTTTTAATTTTGAAGGTAGGTTTCATTTTTCCTGAACATGATTCTGTTGAAACATTTTCAATATCAGAAATACCCAAGTCATATTCTACCTCTTCTGTACCGATAGATATTTTAACTGCTTGATAAACCTCTCTTGTTTTGCCATCATTTTGTACCCAAGCAACAAGTTCACAATTTTCTTTTTTGTAAGCATGTACATCAAATAAAGCTGTAATCTCTTCTGTATCTCCGACCAACTTAACACCTGATGTTGAGGTTAAGACATCACGAACAACAGCATTGATTTCATCACCACCATGCCATTCCTGTTGAATATGAGATTCTGTTAAAGCAACAAAAAGTCTAACATTATCACCTACACATTCAGCTACTTTCTTAACAACAACCTTTGCTACACATTTGTTCCAGCTATCATATTCATATGTAAGTTCTACTTTATAAGGTGATTCAACATTTATTCTCTTATCATATTCTGCCTTAATCAAATTATAAGAGCCTTCCCACATTTCTGTATATCCACCTACTTGAGGTGCGGAAACACCATCAATAATAACAGTTGGGTAACTTTTGACTTTATACCAATTATTTCTTGCGTTTGTTTCTGTTGTTGCATAAGTTGCTGGTGAATAATAACTACTATGAAATGCCAAAGGAGCTATGGCCAAGCCTTCTTCTACCATTTTACTAATAGCACCAGCTGCTGCTGGACAAGCTGGACAACCAATACCAGTAAATGCTTCTATCAACACGCATTCTTTAGCTACGTTTTGTGCTGAAATAGAACCAGCTATCATTATTGTAGCAATAACTGTAAGTAATAATTTTTTCATTTTTAATAAATTTAAATTCGTTCTAATTAATGTCTGCAAATTTACATTTTTTCTTTAAAAAATTGAACTATCATATCATATATTTTCTCATTTTTGTAAAAAAAATTATGCTTGATAAATTATTGATAAATCGCTTCTTAATCTATTTAAGATTAGAACAATCATTGTCCGACAACAGCATCACCGCTTACACTCACGACATTGAGTTATTAATGCAATATCTAGATAGCATAAGCCACTCTAAGTTATTGAAAGACATAACACAAGAAAATATAGAAAACTTCATAGCCCAATTATATGATTTAGGATTATCAGCCAATTCCCAAGCAAGAATATTGTCTGGAATAAAGAAGTTTTACGCATATCTTCTTCAAGAAAAAATTATAGAAGAAAATCCCACACTGCTTATATCTTCCCCTTCAACAGGTCGTCACATTCCTGATATTCTTTCATACGAAGAAATATGTTCAATGATTGAAAATATAGATTTAAGCCAGCCGTTCGGACATCGAAACAAAGCAATTATAGAAATAATGTATGGTTGCGGTTTGCGTGTTTCTGAAGTAACTTCACTAAAAATCAGCAATATATATATAGAAGATGAGTTTATCAGAATTTTCGGCAAAGGCGACAAGGAACGTCTAGTTCCAATAAGCCAGTCCATAATCAAAACTTTATATCTATATATTGACGGCGAAAGAAAAATGCAGAACATAAAACCAAAGCACACTGATACATTGTTTATCAACAGAAGAGGTTCTAGTTTAAGCCGCCAGATGATTTTCTTGATAATTAAAGATTTAGCAGAAAAAGCAGGCATAAAAAAGAATATCGGACCGCACACGATCCGACATTCCTTTGCCACACATTTATTGGAAGGCGGTGCCGACTTAAGAGCCGTTCAGCAAATGCTCGGACATTCAAGCATCAGCACCACAGAGATTTACACTCACATTTCAGACCAATATCTTAGAGAAGTAATCTCACTTTTCCATCCAAGATATAATGATTAGGAGATAACTCCCCAAACTACATCAATCAATTCACCTTCGTTGAAGTAGAAATCAAGCATCAACTCATCGTAAATCAAGCAAGTATCTCCTTCTTGTTCTTCTTCGTCAAAATCCTTATAACCATTTCTCTTCATCAAGTCGATGATTTGGTTACGATTCATTTCGTAGATTTTCTCGCCGAATAAAGTAGCGTCTTCATTGATAGTCGAAATACTTGACACTAATAATTTATCAGTTCCTTCAAAACATACAGATACTGCAATATCATCATAATCATAAAGTATTGAAGAAATTTCATTGCCTTCAATTATCGGTTCTAATTCCTCATGATTTGAAGGTGTGCCAAAAACGTTAACTACTTCATCTATCGACATTCCAAATTTAATGTCTCCATAGCCTTTCAATGGTTCGATTATTAAATTTTCCATATCAGATTTTATTATGTTATTCAAAACGAATTGATTTTGATGGTTTTATATTATTTATAATCATTGTTGGAATTGACATCATCAAAACCCACAATACAAACGTTCCAATATTAAGCAAAAATACATAATTAAAGTTAATTTCTATTGGCACAGATGACAAATAATAAGATTCTGGCGACAATTTAATTATCTCCGTATACTTTTGAATCAGGCATAATCCTATTCCGATTATATTGCCAAACAACATACCTATCAATAAAATACGTTGAGAACGTTGCAAGAAAATCCTTCTGATAAAAGCATTATTAGCTCCCATTGACTTTAATATCCCTATTGTTGAAGTCCTTTCAAGAACAATAATCAACAACATACTTATTATCGTAATTCCAGCCACTAGCAACATCAAAACTATGATTATCAAAACATTCATATCTTGAAGTTCAAGCCAATCATAGATTTGAGGATAAAGATCAGATGCTTTGTATGAGATTAGATTAGTAGGTATTCTATAATAAATAATATTGTTAACCTCATTTACCGTTACATCTTCTGTTATATCTATTTCCAAATGTCCGACCATATTTTCATCCCAACCATTCAATCTCCTTATCTGACCTAAGTCACAGTAAATGAAACGTTCATCACATTCTGTCAGACCAGTTTCATAAATTCCTTTTATTAAAAACTTACGTCCACGCGTTTTCATATTCTCTCCAATGAACCAAATTCTCACCTCATCACCTACATTCAGCATCATTTTATCTGAAATTATCTTTGATATTAGGACATCATTAGAACGTTCATTTTCAACATATTGAGGTATATCTCCAGCAACCAAATTAGATTTCATGTAATTCCAATCATAACTTTCATTAACACCTTTTAACACAATACCATGTATATCTTCATTGGTTTTAATGAGTCCTGCCTTATTTGCTGTTGGATGAATTGATTTTATAAAAGGTAAATCCAGCTTAGACTTCAACACGCTATCATATATAAAAGGTGTCTCTTCTATTGATTCATTTTGGTTTAATGCTTGAATTTGTATCGGATTTACAAAACCAACAACCTTTTCTTTTATCTGATTCTTAAACCCAACAATAACTGCTATGGAAATCAACATAATAGATATACCAAGAGCTATACTTATGACAGCTATCTTCATCACGACGGAAGATAAATTCTCTTTGGAGAAAGAAAATATTCTTGATGATATAAATCTAGTTGCTTTCATTTTTTTCTTATCATTGCAAAAGTAATCATTTATTCACGTTTATGCAAAAGTTTTTTTCGTTTTTAATCATTTTTATATCCATTTGTGGTGATGTGAATGCACAAATTTACACCAAAAAAAACATTGTTAAGGCCGAAGAATCCATTGTTGGAGCTTCAAGATTAGAACTATATTTACCACTTTTAGAAAACAAAAAAGTAGCAGTCGTAGCTAACCAAACTAGTATTTTTAACAATACACATTTAATTGATACTCTTATTAGTAAGAGCGTTGACTTAAAGAAAATATTCACACCAGAACACGGCTTCAGAGGAACCGCCGACGAAGGTGCTCTCGTCAACAACAGCATAGATTCAAAGACACAATTACCAATAATTTCATTGTACGGCAAAAACAAGAAACCAAGTTCTGAACAATTGAATGACATAGATGTTTTGCTTTTCGATTTGCAAGATGTAGGAACTAGATTTTATACATACATCTCAACGATGACTTACATCATGGAGGCAGCTGCCGAAAACAATATTCCTGTCATTGTTCTAGACAGACCTAATCCAAACGGATTCTATATAGATGGACCAGTCTTGGAAAAAGAAAACAGTTCTTTTGTTGGATTACATCAAGTACCTGTAGTTTATGGACTTACAATAGGAGAATACGCACTTATGGCCAACGGCGAATATTGGTTAAAAGACAGTCTCCAATGCGAGTTAACAGTCATTCCTTTAGGCAATTACAATAGAAACAACATTTATGAACTACCTGTAAAGCCATCACCAAATCTCCCGAATTGGGAATCAGTCTACCTCTACCCTTCACTCTGTTTCTTCGAAGGAACGCCAGTCAGCGTTGGACGTGGAACCGAATCACCATTTCAAGTCTATGGTCACCCAATGATTGAATCTGATTATTCATTTACGCCCAAACAAGCAGAAGGCAGGAACAAGCCTTTACATTGTGACACAGAATGTTACGGAGAAAGCCTAAACAATTATGCCATTAATTATAAACGAAACAAAAATGAGATTATGCTAACTTGGCTCATCAACTCTTACAAACAACTCAAAGATAAAGATAACATCAACTTTTTCAATAATTTCTTCGTAAAACTATCTGGAACCAAAGAATTACAACGACAAATTGAAAACGGATTAAGCGAAGATGAAATCAGAGAAAGCTGGGAAAAAGACCTTGAAGAATACAAGAAAATAAGATCTAAGTATTTGTTATATAAAGACTTTTAGCTGTTGGCTATTGGCTGTTGAACTAAAAAATGCTGAGACGCTAAACAAATTTCAGCATCTCAGCAACTTAGGAACTCAGCAACTTAACCAATCCTTCCAGGATAAGCCTTCAGGGCTTCTTTTAGGATTGACATAGCCTCTTGAAGTGACTCTTTCTTCAAACAATAACTTATTCTAACTTCATGAATTCCACGACCTTCTGTAGAATAGAAACCGCTTGCTGGAGCCATCATAACTGTTTTTCCATTATAGTTAAAATCCGTTAACATCCACTTACAGAACCTTTCGCTATCGTCAATTGGCAATTTTGCCACGATATAAAACGCACCTTTAGGTGTAGGACAGCTAGCTCCTTCAATATCATTTATCCCCTTGATACACACGTCACGACGACTTTGATATTCTTTTACAATATCGTCATAATATGACTGAGGGCTATCAAGAGCAGCCTCGCCAGCCACCTGACCGAATGTCGGAGGTGAAAGACGAGCCTGTGCATACTTCATTGCCGCTGTTAAAACTTCTTTATTCTTTGTTATCATACGACCGATACGAATGCCACATGCACTAAATCTCTTTGATGCTGAATCAATTAGAATAACATTATTTTCTGCACCTTCCAATTTCAATGCCGAATGATGCGTTGCGTCTTCATAGCAGAATTCACGATAAACTTCATCTGAAATCAAGAATATATCATATTTCAAAATGATTTGACGCAATGTCTCCATTTCTTCTTTAGAATAAAGGTATCCAGTCGGATTATTTGGATTACATATTAATATAGCCTTAGTCCTCGGCGTAATTGCTTTCTCAAACTCTGCAATATCAGGCAAAGCGAAACCTGTTTCAATTGAAGAATATATTGGTTTTACCTTCACTCCTACATTCTTTGCGAAACCATTATAATTAGCATAAAACGGTTCTGGTATAATAACTTCATCATCCGGGTCCATGATTGTAAGAAATGACATCAACAAAGCTTCGGAACCGCCAGTTGTAATAATCATTTCTTCTGGTTCAATATGAACGTCATATTTTTTATAGTAATCACACAATTTTTTTCTATAAGAATAAGTGCCTTCAGACGGAGTATATTTCACCACTTTTTCGGTATAATTACGCACAGCTTCTAATGCCATTTGTGGCGTTTCCAAATCAGGCTGGCCAATATTAAGGTGAAACACCTCTATTCCTCTGGCTTTAGCAGCATCCGAAAACGGAACCAGTTTTCTAATTGGCGATGCTGGCATACTTTGTGCTTTTTTAGATATACTTGGCATAATATTTTGTTTTAATGGATAAAAAAAAGAGTTATCAAATTTGATAACTCTAAATTATAAATTTAATTACCTGTATTATTAACAGGTGATGCATTCATGAAAGTATTTTTGGTAGGAAGAGCTTCTGTTGGAGCTTCCAAGACCTTACCTTTTATATATATTTTCACATTATTGTTAACTTTAGCATTTGAGAAAACATTCACATATTTGCTAAAGCTTCCTGGACGATCTGTATATTTATATGTAACCTTAATCACATCAGTTTCTCCTGGAAGAATTGGTCTTTTTGGCCATTCTGGCACAGTACAACCACAAGAAGATTTAGGTTGTGACAATATCAAAGGTTCATTTCCTGTATTTTTAAATACGAACTCATAAACCGCATTACCTTTATAAGGTATCTCACCAAATTGATGTGTAGTTTTTTCAAATTCGATTTCAGGACCATTCACAACTTCCTGAGCATTAGTCAATAAAGACATTGAGAACAACACTAAAAGAGTTACAAATAACTTTTTCATATCAATAAAAATTAAATTTAAAAACATTATTATTTATGCTTCAAAGATACATATTTTTCTTTTAAAATACCGGACAAAAATATTTTTTTATTTTTTAAAAAAAAATGTTTTTTGATTAAAAAATATTTGTATCTTTGCACTCGCAAATGGCGAGGTAGCTCAGTTGGTTAGAGCGTCGGATTCATAACCCGGAGGTCATGAGTTCAATTCTCATCCTCGCTACAGATTAAAATCACCGAATTCTCGGTGATTTTTTTATTGTATAAGACACATAATTTTATTACCTTTGCGCATTAAAACGAGCACTATCTGAAATGCCAGCATTCAAATTGATTTTGAAGCTATTACCATATAAAATAGCCCTTATTATGATGTTGATTTTGATGTCAACATCTATAATCAAGGGTCAAAATCTCATTTCCACAGCTCGTCCATACACTATAGTTACAGACACCATCACCAAAATCGACACCACTTACATAATTGATACTATCATAAACACATATCAATATGTAAGAACTGATACCATATACGAAAACGACAGACCAACAATCAACCCACACAAATTTGAAGGCCATTTAGGAATAACACTCAATCAGTTGGCAATCACACATTGGGCAGCTGGCGGCGAAAGTAACGGCAGTGGCAGAATCTCTTCAAATATCACATATACATATAATCAAAAATTATTCAAATATGTCGTTAATGGCATTTTTGCCTACGGAATGTCAAATTATACCAAAGACAAACGTTACGAAAAAAGCGAAGACAGATGCGAACTATCCATGACAATGTCCAGCAACGACACAAAAGACCTTACCTTCACCTCTATCGCATCATTAAAAACGCAATTCACAAACGGATACACTTATCCAAACGATTCAGTTCCAATATCAAAATTTTTCGCGCCAGCATATCTCAATATATCAGCAGGTTACAATTACAACTACAAAAATATTTTATCATTCTATATAAGTCCTATTGCTGGAAAAATGACTTTTGTAACCGATCAAAAACTAGCAGATGCCGGTTCCTACGGCGTTGAAGCTGGATACTGGAACGTATATGATGGAGACAGCACCTGGGTAAAAGGTAAAAACACTCTTGCCGAGTTAGGCATCAATGTTTTAATCAAATACAAACAAACCCTCAGAAACGACATATCAATATTTTCAACATTAAACTTATACAATAATTATATGGATCCGAACAGATCCAACCGTTGGAACATCGATGTTGATTGGGAATCAGGAGTTAAATTCACTATAAACAAACAGATTTCCGCCACATTACACATACACATGATATACGACGACAATATCAAATTCAGCATCACAAAAATCGTCGATGGCAAAGAGATAACAAAACAAAAACCGATTTTACAATTCAAAGAGTCGCTTGGTATTTCTTTTTTATATAAATTTGCGACAAAATAACGCAAATTATGAATATACTTGTTACAGGTTGCAACGGACAATTAGGCAAAGAATTTCAAAAAATATCCAATATTTACCCAGAACACGACTGGATTTTTACCGATATCAACGAATTAGACATCTGTAACAAAGATTCTGTAAATACATTTTTCTCTAACAACAAAATTGACGTATGCATAAACTGTGCTGCATACACAGCCGTTGACAAAGCCGAAGACGAAGAAGATAAAGCAAGAAATATCAATGCAAATGCAGTATTAAATCTAGCAAACGCTTGTAAATCATCCAATTCATTACTCATACATATTTCCACAGACTATGTCTTTGACGGAACTTCGGAACGTCCATACACAGAAACAGACCCTATATCACCCAATAGCGTTTACGGAAAAACAAAAGCCGAAGGTGAACAAAACGTAATGTCTTCCGGTTGTTCATATATAATCGTCAGAACGTCATGGCTATACTCTTCTTACGGAAACAACTTCGTCAAAACAATGTTACGCTTAGGTTCCGAAAAAGAATTCGTAAATGTCGTTGACGACCAAAATGGAAACCCAACATGGGCTTACGATTTAGCAAATGCCATCTTATTGCTCATACAAAGATTTGAAAATAATGAAGTTAAGGAAATTTTCCACTATTCAAATGAAGGAACAATTCCTTGGAACAATTTCGCCGAAGCTATATTTTATATAGGAACCAAAAACTGCGAAGTTAAACCAATTTCAACAAAAGAATACGGAAGCAAAGCTAATCGTCCCGCTTTCAGCGCATTAGACAAAACAAAAATCAAGGCATTCACTGGAATCAAGATTCCATTCTGGAGAGAAAGCCTGATAAAATGCATAGAAGAAATTAAAAATAACAACTAATAAACTTTAACTATGAAAAATATTACACCTGAAATCATCGAAAAAGCAAAAGCTTGGTTATCTGAAAAATACGATAATAACACAAGAAAACAAGTTCAAGAATTGATTGACAACAATCCAGATGAATTATTAGAAAGCTTCTATAAAAACCTTGAATTCGGAACTGGCGGACTCAGAGGAATTATGGGCGTTGGCAGCAACAGAATGAACACTTACACTGTTGCTATGGCGACACAAGGATTTGCCAACTACATCAGAAAAATGTTCTCCAACATAGAACAACCTCAAATCGCAATAGCATACGATTGCAGAAACAATAGCAAAGAATTCGCACAAACAGCAGCTGAAGTAATGTCTGCCAACGGAATTAAAGTTTTCATTTTCAATGCACTACGCCCAACTCCTGAACTTTCTTTTGCTATTAGAGAACTAAAATGTCAAGCAGGCATCGTCATAACAGCATCACACAACCCTAAAGAATATAACGGATATAAAGCATACTGGGAAGACGGCGGACAATTGGTTTCACCACACGACAAAAACGTCATCGGCGAAGTTGAAAAAATCACAGACATTTCATTGGTCAACTTCAACAAAAACGAATCTCTCATTGAATATCTTGACGAAAACTTCGATGAAATATACATCAACAAAATACTAGAATTAACATTATCACCAGAAGCAATCAGAAATCACAAAGATTTAGTATTCGTATACACTCCTATACACGGCACTGGCGGTCAGATAATTCCAAGATTATTCAAAAAAGCAGGATTTGACAACACCCATGTCGTTGAAGAACAAATGATTGTCGATGGCAACTTCCCTACCGTCGTATCTCCTAATCCTGAAGAAAAAGCCGCTTTGACATTAGCAATAGAAAAGGCGAAGAATGTAAACGCCGATGTTGTTCTAGCAACAGACCCAGACGCTGACAGAGTTGGAATCGCTGTTAAAGATGAGAACGGAGAATATGTTCTACTTAACGGAAACCAAACAGCCACTCTCCTAACCTATTATCTTTTAAGACGTTGGAACGAATTAGACAAATTAACAGGAAAAGAATACATTGTCAAAACAATCGTAACAACAGAATTACTATTCAACATTGCCCAAAAATACAATGTTGAAAAATACGACGTTCTTACTGGCTTCAAATATATTGCTGATACAATCTTAAACAACCCAGACACAACATTCATAGGTGGTGGAGAAGAAAGCTACGGTTTCCTGATTGGCGACTTTGTCCGTGACAAAGATGCCAATAGTGCTTGTTATATGATTGCAGAAATTGCAGCATGGGCTGCAGAGCAAAACAAGACTCTTTATCAAGTACTTAAAGAAATATATAAAGAATTTGGTTTCTACAAAGAAGGTCTTTTATCTTTGACTAAGAAAGGAATTAGCGGAAGCGAAGAAATCAAAAACATGATGATCAAATTCAGAAACACACCTCCTAAACAAATCCTAGGCTCTGACATTATTGAAATAAAAGACTATAAATCAAGCATTTCTAAAGATATACGCTCTAACAAGGAGTCTGCTATAAATCTCCCTAAATCTGACGTTTTACAATTCATAACAGAAGATGGAACAAAGATAAGCATCAGACCATCAGGTACTGAACCTAAAATAAAATTCTACTTCGGAATCAAAGCAAATCTCAACGACATTGCCGATTTCGAAGTAGTCAATAATGAATTAAACGAAAGAATCAACAAATTGATAAATCTATTCTCAGAAGAATAATCATTCACTTATACGATTCACAGCATCTATCGCCAATTGATAATCAGGGTTATTCCTTAAAATCTGGAGGTAGATGCTTTTTGCATTAATATAATCTCCCATTTGTTCATAGGTCCTACCCTTATTAAACATTGCATTAACAGATGTAGGATCTATTTGAAGAACCCTATTAAAGCATTCTAAAGCTTTTTCATTTTCACCCAAATAAACCAAATACACATAACCTTTATTAAAGTTAAAATCTGTATTATCAGGCATGATTTCCAACAATGAATCATAATATGCTAAAGCTTCTTCTGGATAACCATTTTCTTGCAAATACATTGCATAATCATAAGTAAGATAATAATTATCAGGAGATACCGTTATTGCCTCTTTAAAAAACACTTTTGCCAATGTATCATTTTGCGCCATATAAATATGAGCTATCTGTATTATAGGATCAACAAAATCAGATTGTTGCATACGAGATGTCATAAAATTTTTCAATGCAGCAACAGTATCATTTGCAGACATCGCCAACATTCCGCGCATGTAATATGCCTTAGGATTATATTTATCCATTTCCAAGGCCTTATCAACATAAGCACCTGCCATCCTGAAATTACCTTGTAAAAAACTAAGTTCCGATAATTTAATTATAGGTCTGACATCCAATGGTGCATATTCACATGCCTTATTCAATGTCAATAATATATTATCTTCATCGCCAAGAGCATAATAAATATCCGCCAACACCAGAAGTGCATCTATATTTTTCTTGTCAAGAGACAATGCTGAGTTTATATCTCTAATAGCAAGACTTATCTTCTCATCTGTTAGATTTATTCTAGCTCTTTGCACATATAAATCTGCATTTAACGTATCTATCTTTATAGACTCTGAAATAATATCAATATCAGATTTCTCTGCAGAAACCGCATTGTCTGTCTTTACATCATTATTTTTCTTAGAGATATTCTCAGAGCAACTTGAAAGCATCAAGATGCTCATGAGAATCATACAAATCTTTTTCATTATCAATTATTTAATCTTGATCACTATTATTTAAAGCATCCATTATCTTGGCATACAATTCTTCGCACAATTCTGGATTTTCATCAAGGAGTCGTTTCAAAGCGTCTCTACCCTGTCCTAATTTTGTTTCATTATAGCTAAACCAAGAACCACTCTTCTTGATAACGCCCATTTCAACGCCCAAATCAATGATTTCACCTGTAAGCGAAATACCTTCACCATAAAGAATATCAAACTCTGCCTTTTTAAATGGAGGTGCCACCTTATTCTTAACGACCTTGACCTTCACTCTGTTACCATTGATATTTTCACCATCTTTTATTTGGCTAACTTTTCTAATATCAAGTCTAACTGAACTATAGAATTTCAATGCATTACCACCAGTTGTTGTTTCTGGATTGCCGAACATGACACCCAACTTCTCACGCAACTGATTGATAAATATACAAACACAGCCCGTTTTGCTTATTGTTGCTGTAAGTTTACGCATTGCTTGCGACATCAAACGAGCTTGCAAACCCATTTTACTATCGCCCATTTCACCCTCTATTTCACTTTTTGGAGTCAAAGCTGCGACAGAGTCAACTACGATAACATCAATAGCTCCTGAACGAATAAGATTTTCTGCTATTTCCAATGCTTGTTCACCACAATCTGGCTGTGATATGAGTAAGTTTTCAACATCAACACCTAATTTTTTAGCATAAAAACGATCAAAAGCATGTTCAGCATCAATAAACGCAGCGATACCACCTTGTTTTTGCGATTCTGCAACCACATGTAATGCTAATGTTGTTTTACCAGAACTTTCTGGTCCAAAAATTTCAATGATTCTTCCTTTTGGCAAACCACCAATTCCCAATGCATAATCCAATCCCAAAGAACCTGTAGAAATGCTTTCAACCTTATCAGCAGCAGTCTCGCCCAAGCGCATAATACTACCTTTTCCGCAAGCCTTTTCAATATTACCAATTGTAGCTTCTAACGCTTTTAATTTCTCTTTTCTAATTTTTTCAATTTCCTCAGCTGTAACATTCTTTTCCATAATAATAATTTTATTTCTAATATTTTACATATTATTAATTCAACAATAACTTTAAGTAAATAAAGCGCTTATTTATCCTTTAAAATTACGTTACAAAGATAAGCGATTTATATTTTTTTGTCAAGGATTTTAACTATTTTTAACCTTTGTTAAGAAATATTCACAGATAGTGTTAATACCGCATTTCTCGCATTCTGGTTTTCTCGCTTTACATACATATCTACCGTGTAATATCAGCCAATGATGCGCTTTAGGAATTACAGACTCTGGTATATATTTTACTAATTGCTTTTCTGTTTCTAAAGGATTTTTTGCATTTTTTGTTAATCCTATCCTAGCAGACACTCTAAAAACGTGCGTATCCACCGCCATAGCTGGTTTATTAAACGCCACAGATGCGACCACATTAGCGGTTTTTCTACCAACACCAGGCAAAGTCTGCAGTTTATCAACATCGTCGGGAACAACTCCATTAAAATCAGACACAAGCACCTTCGCCATACCCAACAAATTCTTGGATTTATTATTCGGGTACGAAATTGACTTTATCAATTCATATATATCTTCAACTGTAGCCTTTGACAAAGCCTCTGCATCTGGATATCGTTCAAACAAAGCCGGAGTCGTCATATTAACACGCTTGTCAGTGCATTGTGCAGAAAGTATCACTGCTACAATAAGTTGATACGGATTTTCAAAATTCAGTTCAGACTCTGCGACTGGCATATTTTTTTCAAAATATTCTATAACACATTTGAACTTATTCTTAAGCGTCATAGTCATAATAATTTATTATTTGTTTGAACAAAATTAAGATTTTTTTATTATTATTGCAAAACAAAACTTACAAATTATGGAAAATAACATGATTGAAATATTCATTGGATCCGACATCGATGCCAATTACATATCCTCTATCCTCGTTGAAAACGATATTGATTGCGAAATAGAAAACGCTTTAACACAAAGTCTTTCCGCAGGATGGGTCAACGGGTCACAATATAATAGCACTTCAATTTACGTCAACATCAATGACGCCAAGAAAGCAAGACAAATTATCAACGAATATTTAGATAATACTAACGAATAATTTATTTACTAATAGATTTCATAGATTTTTTAGTTTTCTTCAGTGATTTTTAAGCTAAAAAAACACAATTCTTTTTTATTCGTTTTCATTTTTTCGGATTTTTGCACAAATTTTTAGAAATGGGAAACTACATACTATCAGAAGTAAAAACTAACAAAGACATCAAGCAATGGCTTGATTTTCCTGCCCAATTATACAAAAACGACCCTCATTACGTAAGGCCATTAGATAACGAAATAGAAAATGTTTTTGATAGATCCAAGAACAAATTATTCAGACACGGAGATGCCATAAGATTCATTCTCAAAGACAAAAATGGAAAAACTGTTGGTAGGATTGCAGCTTTTTACGACGAAAAAACATCTAATACGTATAGTAAGGAAGAAAACGGACAACCAACAGGTGGTTGTGGGTTCTTTGACTGCATCGACGACCAAGAAGCTGCGAACATGCTTTTCGACGCAGCCAAGAAGTGGAACGCAGAACACGGACAAGAAGCGATGGACGGACCTATTAACTTCGGCGACAGAGACTATTTCTGGGGATGTCTAAACGACGGCTTCTCAGACCCAGTTTACAATATGCCTTACAACTACCCTTACTATAGTAAACTATTTGAAAATTACGGATTTCAGACATTTTTTAGACAATACACCTACCGCAGAGTTTTCTCCACAGAAGGTCTTGATCCAATTTTACATGAAAAGGCAAAACGCTTCTACGGAAACCCTAGTTATAGTTTTGAAATACTCGACAGACGCAACATTGACAAATATGCCGACGAT
>JAZLAL010000117.1:0-13356 GCA_045613185.1 Bacteroidales bacterium
TAGGAGAAGAATTTAACTATAAAATATTAAGAGTCATGTCAAAAATTTGTCAAATCACAGGTAAAAAAGTCATTACCGGTAATAACGTTTCTCACTCAAACAGAAAGACAAAAAGAACTTTCAAACCTAATTTACAAATTAAACGTTTCTACGTTCCAGAATGGGATGAATGGGTAGTTTTGAAAGTTTCAGCAGCCGGTTTACGTACAATTGACAAGAAAGGTGTATACCAAGCTATCATGGACGCTTCAGCAGAAGGCAACTTGAATCGTTGGTAATAACATCAAAACACTATAAAAAAAAGTCGTCTTTTTTGACGACTTTTTTTTTAATTCACAATGCATAATTATTTTTGCACAATATTTTCACTTAACAATAGTTAGATTAATTTGATGAGATTAAGATACACCTTATTATTCATGATGATGTTTCCTGTTTTGCTTTTCGGACAGAACAAGGATAATTATATCTACGGAAAGATCACCGATGACAATGGCAGTGTCTTGGAACTCGTAAACATTGCAGTGCTAGGAACATCTTACGGCGTCTCATCAAATTCAAGAGGACAATACGAGTTACATCTTCCGGCCGACACTCTTCTTAATGTAGTATTTTCTTTCATTGGTTATCAACAAGAAACAAGAAAAATCAAGTTAAAAGCCGGTGAACATCGTAAAGTTGACGTTTGTCTTAAAGCCACTTCTACGACATTGTCCGATGTCGTTATCTCCGACAGACAAATCAATTCAGCCACCATCACACGTCTAGATGCCCGAGAGATATCACTGATTCCGAGCAGTTCTGCTGGCGGCGTTGAAGACCTCGTCAAAACTCTTCCTGGAGTATCGTCAACCAATGAACTCAGTTCACAATACAATGTCCGTGGCGGCAACTTCGATGAAAACCTCATATACATCAATGGCATTGAAGTATATAAGCCTTTCCTCGTCGGCTCTGGACAACAAGAAGGAATGAGTATCATCAACCCTAGTCTCGTTTCAAACATCGACTTCTCAGCTGGCGGATTCTCAGCAGAATACGGCGACAAATTATCGTCGGCTCTCGACATCACTTACAAGAAACCGAGTCTCCCAGCAGCATCATTCTCACTGAGTTTTCTCGGCGCTGAGGCTCATGCGGAAGGCTCTGCAATAAAAAACAAACTCTCTTACCTTATCGGCGCTCGTTATAAAAACAACAAATATATCCTTGGCAACATGGAGACAAAAGGCGTATATCAGCCTAACTTTACCGACGTCCAAGGAATCCTGTCTTACAACATCTCCCCTCGCTTGGAAGTATCCGCATTCGGTTATTACTCAAGCAACAACTATCTCATGATACCGGAAACACGTCAAACCGACTTCGGCAACATACAAGAAGCTCATCGTATCACAATATATTTCGATGGTAAAGAGGCAAGCAATTACAACACAGGACTGGGCGCTTTCACACTGAATTTCAGTCCTAACGAAGACCTTAACCTCAAACTCATCGCCTCCACTTATTCAGCCGTCGAAGCTGAAAACTACGACATTCAAGGTCAATATTGGATTGGCCAACTCGAAACAAATCCTGGCAGCGAACAAAGCGGCAACGTGATTTCAAATCAAGGTGTCGGAACATTTATCGAACACGCTCGCAACGACTTTTACTCACAAGTATTCAATATCGACCATAAAGGCGCATACAAAAAAGATTTCTACACCTTGAAATGGGGCGCACGCTATCAACACCAACACTTCGATGACTTCATCAACGAATGGGAAATGATAGACTCAGCAGGCTTCAGCCTTCCTCATCCAGCGGACTCAATCGGCAGCGCAAATCCGCCACATCCTCTGTTCGAGATAAAACATTTATCTAAGGGACACAACATATTAAACATCAACAATATAGACGCATTCATACATAACGAATGGTCATTCAACTGCAAAAATGACGACATAGTAACGTTGTCGTTAGGCTTACGCGCCAACTATTGGGGCTACAACAACGAAGTCAATATCAGTCCTCGCGCTGGCATCGCCATAAAACCAAATTGGAACAACAATATGTTATTCAGATTGTCAGGCGGCGTCTATGTGCAGCCACCTTTCTACCGCGAATTGCGCAACTTTGACGGCAGCCTCGTACAACCAGAAGACGCATCAACACAAAAATCATATCAAGTCGTATTCACTCACGAATATAACTTCATGGCATGGGACAGACCTTTCGTCCTAACATCGGAAGTTTATTACAAATACTTGAAAGACATCATACCTTACGAAGTCGACAATATCAGAATAAAATATTTCGCAGACCAAAAAGCAACTGGTTATGCAGCCGGCATGGACATACGTATCAACGGAGAATTCGTCAAAGGCATCGAGAGCTGGGCTAGTATGTCAATCATGAAATCAGCAGAAAACATAAAATATTACCTCTCCCCTACTGGAAGCATATTATCACAATCAGACATCAACGATGGCGCTGAATATGTGTGCGATACATTGATAAAAGGAATTCCGCGCCCATCAGACCAGAGAGTCAATTTCTCATTATTCTTCCAAGACTATATTCCTTTCATACCTTCTTTCAAAGTAAATCTAAAACTCGTCTTCGGAACGGGAATGCCATTCGGCTCGCCATATAGCGAACGCTACAAACAAAAGTTGCGAATGTCACCTTACAGAAGAGTCGACATTGGATTCAGCAAGCAGCTCATCAGCGAAAAGACAAGCTTCAAGAAAAGCAACCCATTGTCTTACGTCAAAAACTGCTGGCTCAGTTTGGAAATATTTAACTTATTAGGAATCAACAACGTAAGCTCATACATGTGGGTCACGGACATTTACAACATACAATACGCGGTACCTAATTACCTCACACCACGACAAATCAATTTGAAACTAGTAGTAGAACTCTAAACTAAGGCTTTTGAGCTAAGAGCTAAGAGCTAAGAACTGACTATCGACATTAACTATCAACTATTAACTATCAACTATCAACTTTACCATGGATTTAATTGAAAAAATGAACGCATTGAACGAGGGCACTATGATGGAGACTCTCGGCATTGAATATCTTGAAGTAAAAGAAGGTCACGTCTATGCTCGTATGTTTGTGAAGAAAGAGTTGTCGCAGCCTTACGGCATGCTGCACGGAGGCGCGAGCATGGCACTTGCGGAAAGCATCGGAGGCGTTGGATCTGCATATTACTGTGACCCGAAAGAATACGTTATCCGCGGAATGCAGATGAGCGCGAACCATGTGAAAGCTGCGAAAGTAGGGACATACGTCTACGCCACCGCGACCATCATACACAAAGGCCGTCAGACACACGTCTGGAACATAGACATCAAGAACGAAGACGGAGACTTGGTATCTAGCTGCAGACTGACGAATTTTGTGTTTAAAAGTCAGACGCCTGTTGACCGTTGACTGTTGACCATTGACTATTGACCGTTGACACTGACTCTGACTCCGACTTATAGACTCAACTTTTTTTCTCACAACCTCTTGACTCTTAAATAAAAAAGTAGTATTTTTGCACCGTTTTTTTCAACCCCTGAAAAAGACAACTAATAATTGCTAATAAACTAAAACTGAAGAGATTAACATCATTTACGAAAAATGATGCTTCCTTTGGTTTTTTGTTTTTTTATAGCAAATAAAAGCAATTGTAAAAAATATAAATTATTAACATAAAAAGAAAAATGAAGAAATTTTTACTTTTAACCTTAATTATGTGCCTTTTGGGAGGATTAAGTTCTTCTTTGATGGCACAATTTAATTTAACCTACAACCAAGGCGCATCAAACCAATACACATTAACCTTTACACCAACTAGCGACAATGAATGTGCTGTACAAATGAACAAAGGTAACGCACCTGGAGCTAGCACAGATTTGGTAATTCCTGCGACCGTTGAAAACAATGGACAAACATACAATGTTGTAAGCATTCCAAATAATGCTTTTAGCGGCGCTTCTTCATATATAGGTACAGCTTCTGATTATTTCACAAGTCTTACCATACCTAACACCGTTGTCTCAATTGGCTCATCCGCCTTTAGGTATTGGTCAAATTGTACAACTGTAATTTTAGGTGAAGGGGTAACTAGTATAAGTAACAATGCATTTGCAAACTCATCTTCTATAACAACAATATATTGTTATGCAAACACACCTCCTACATGCGGTGGAAATGCAGTATTTAATACTACTGTTAAAAATAATGCAAAAGTATATGTCCCTGCAAATTCTCTAAATGAATATAAAAAAGAAGCAACTTCTGGTTCTGGTGTAGGCTGGGCTTACATTAACATTAACAATTTTTATGCTATGAGTTCAACTCCAACACTTCCAGATGCTCCAACACTTACCTCTCCTACCAATGGAGCAAAAGATATATTCAATCCTAGCTTAAACTTCTCATTGGGTAATAACACAACACATTATCAAGTTTTAATAGCAGAAGCTAATGGCACTGGCACACCTATTGGCGATTACACTACTTTAATAGATTGGACGAAAAAAACATCTACAGTAAGTTATCAAACAAATAATTTAAAACCTAACACCACTTATTCTTGGAAAGTAGTTGCTAAAAACGGCGAAGGCAACGATGCTCTTACAACAGAAAGCTCAGCTAGCTTCACAACAAGAAATATCACTTCATCTCCAAGCGCAATAACAAACGTTTCTCCAACAAACGGTGCAACAGATTTAGTCAACCCTCTATTATCATGGGAATTCGGCTTAAACACAGAAGAATATCAAGTCTTGATAGACGGCGTAGATGTAACAGAATGGATAAACCCAGGTTCTTCCACAACAGGTTCTTACCAAACATCTGGTTTATCTGCTGGTGAACATACTTGGAAAGTAAACGCAAGAAACTCAGCTGGAACAACTGAAGGCGCTGTTTACACATTCTCTGCTGTAAGTCTCCCTGATAACGTAACTCCAATTTCTCCTGCCGATGGCGCAACCGCTACAAGCAATATTATCAGCTTCAATTTTGCCAAAGGCACTGATAAATATAGAATTTTATATGATAGAGGCAATGGATTTGAATATTTAAATGGTAATGATTGGAAATCAACTAACGATGCTACAACCGGTGAGTTTACACTTCCTGAATTTGAAACTGGCAAAACATACTATTGGGCTGTTGAGGTTTGGAACGAGATAGGTCAAAGAACTAAATTCGAAGTCGGTGAGGAAATTGCTATCTATTCTTTCACTGTAAGTTCCATTTTGCCAGTTAAATATACATCTCCAATAGAAGACAAAATCACAGATATAAATCCATCTTTAACATGGGCATATCAAGGTGAAGTATCACAATATCAGGTATTGTTAGGCACAACAAATCCTCCAACTGACGTTGTTCAAGAATGGACTAACGTATCAGGCACAAACGGCTCTTATCAAGCAAGCGGCTTACAAACTGCAAAATATTATTGGCAAGTAAATATTAAAAGTGACGAGACAACTGTAAATGGTGATGTCATGTCGTTTGTCTCTTTGAAAAATCCAGAAGTTGCAGAAAACATCATGAATATTTATGAAACTTCTGCAAGAATTAATTGGAGTACTATTTCTGGTGCCACTTCATATAATGTCTATTTAGGCAACGAACTAATTGAAACAAAAGGAAGCAACGTAAACTATTGTGAAATAACAGGTCTCAACTACAATAATGATTATAATGTAAAAGTCACTGCTATTTATGATTTAGGCGAGTCACTCGGTTCAAATATTGAAGTTCATGTATCTGGATTCACTTCTGTATCAGGTACAATAGAAAATAATTTAAACAACAACGCTATTGCTGGCGCAAAAGTCCAATACGTTGGAACAACATTACTCGGTGACGAAAAAACAATAGAATTCACAACAGGCAACGATGGTACATTCAGCGGAAAAGTGCCATATGGTACATATACAATGATTGTCAGCGCTGACGGTTACAAGACTAACCGCACAGAAAAAGAATACAACACTGATTCTGCTACTAACAATGTGACATTAGAAGCAGATTTGGATGTAACACCAATTACACCTAAAAACGATACAACAGAAGTAACAAGTCCTATCATCAAATGGAAAATATCATCTAACGCAACAGCTTACAGATTCTTGTATGGCGAAAGCAAAGACGCATTAGCATACTGTGGTTACGGAAATGCTGACACATGGCTACCAACAAATAGCGCAACAGATACAATAGAAGTTAAAGCTCCATACTTTAAAGCCGACAAAACATATTACTGGGCAGTTGAAGTTAAGAATGATGCAATAGAAAAAGTATATTATAAGAACAACGCTCCTTCTGGTGATGTTACTGCTTATAGCTTTACAACAAGCAAAATATTGCCTATCACAAACACATCTCCTGCAAATGGCGCAACAGATCAAGAAAGCCCTATTTTAAGCTGGAGTTATCCAAGCGATGACATTACACAATACCAAGTTGTATTTGGCACAACAAATCCTCCAACTGAAGAAAAAGGCTGGAATGACAGAACTATAATCGGCACTGGCTTAAGCGAAACCGACGAATACACCATAACAGAAGAATTGTCAGGTGATGTAACATATTATTGGAGAGTCGATGCCAAATATTCTGATGGCACTATTAAAGAAGGAGACGTCTGGTCATTTACAACATTACGTTTCGCTCCTGTAGCACAGGCAAACCCAACACAAGTAATCCCAACAGACGAAGGTGGCAGCACAACAATTTCTTGGACATGTCCTGATGGCGCAATGGGTTACAACATCTACAATAATGGAATTAAAGTTAATACTGAATTAATTCCAAGCACAACATACACTTATGAAATAACAGGATTAGCTTATAGTTTCATCGGTTATAATATCACAGTTGAAGCCATATATAATACAGGCACCGCATCATCTAACACTATCGTTGTTAAAGTAACCGGCAAAGGTTTTATCGAAGCAACTGTAAAAGGCTCTGACAACAATCCGATTGAAGGCGCTATAGTCACATTGACATGCACAAAAGACGAATTCGGCAATGCAGATAACGTAACACAACACATATTCGAAACTGATGCTGACGGCAATATCAGCGGAAATATTTCAAATGGTTCATATAGCGTAAAGGTTACTAAGCTTCTTTATTCTGACTATAATAGCACAGAAGATATTATCATCGAAAATGCTTCAACAACAAGATTAAACATCACATTAGAACAACGTCTTCCAGATAACGTAACTCCTATTTCTCCAGAAAACGAAGAAGAAAATATAACAAGTACAACTATCAGATGGCAATTCGACAATAATACATTAGAATACAGATTCTTGTACGGAACAAATCAGATGCAATTACAATATTGGAATGGCACAAGTAACAGCAGCGGTTGGTTGTCTACAAATGGAGCAACAGAAGCTGAAATTACAATAGAAGATTTAGATGCTAGCAAAACATATTACTGGTGCGTTGATGTCAAAAACAACAAAGGTCAAAGAACAATGTACGAAACCACTGGAGAAGATGTTGAAATATATTCATTCACAACAAATAACATCTTACCTGCCAAAAACGTATCTCCAGAAAACAATGCAACAAATCTTGACAATCCTGTTTTAACATGGGATTATGTCGGTGACGCAAGACAATATAGAGTTTTCTTAGGCACAGACCAAAACAGCTTAACAGCTCAAATAGAATGGACAGACAGAGAAGAAGAAGCTACAGGTTTTGTTAGCAGAGAAACTTACCAAACAGAAAACTTGAATAATGCAACAACATACTATTGGAGAGTTGATGTTAAAGATGCTAACGATAATGTTTATCAAGGTAAAACATGGTCATTCGCAACATTATTGCCAGCTCCAGAAGCAACAGCGAACCCTGCAGAAGTAGTTCCTTCATCAAGCATGACATACGGTTCAACCACAATCAGCTGGGATGAAATTGAAGGCGCTATAGGTTATAACGTATACCTTGGCGATGAAAAATTAAATGCCGAATTAATTTCTGACGATTCTTATACAATTGAAGCAAACACATTGAAGCTTGCATACAACATGAATCCTGGTCATAAGATTTACGTTGAAGCAGTTTACAGCTTAGGCACATCAATGTCAGACGCTATATATGTTAAAGTTACAGGCACAGGCCTCGTCAATGCAACAATATATAGCAATGACTACAACCACCGCCTTGAAGGCGCTACAGTAACATTGACATGTACAAAAGATGAATTCGGCAATGTTTATGATGGCAATGGTACACAATACGTTTTCACAACAAATAAAGACGGTCAGATAGAAGATGGCAATGGCGGTACAGAAACAAGAATCTTTAACGGCACTTATTCTGTAATTGTTGAAAAAGAACATTACGACACATATACTGGTACTGTTACAATTGAACAAGACAAGACAACTAATGTGAACGGAAGCAATGGTGTCATATTAGTTACAACACCTCCAAGCGATGTAACACCACTTTCTCCAATAGATGATGCTGAAGACGTAAGCAGCAAAACTATCAGATGGAGATTTGCAGAAGGCACAACAGAATATAGATTCTTATACGGCCAATCAGAAGACGCATTAGAATATTTGAATAAGAATACAGCTTGGATACCAACAAATGGAGTATCAGAAATGGAAGCAGAACTCCCATCATTATCAATAAATACAGAATACTTCTGGGCTGTTGATGTTAAAAATGCATTGGGAGGTCAAAGAACAGTTTATGAAGCAACAGGACAAAAAGTTGCCATTTATTCATTCACAGCAAATGCTACATTAGCTGTTGTAAACGTATCTCCAGATAATGGCTCAATAAAACAAGATGATCCAGTTTTAACATGGAATTATGTCGGTGACGCAAGACAATATAGAGTTTACTTAGGCACAGAGCAAAACAGCTTAACAGCTCAAATAGAATGGACAGACAGAGAAGAAGAAGCTACAGGTTTTGTTCGCACTGGAACTTACCAAACAGAAAACTTAACTGGTACAACAACATACTATTGGAGAGTTGATGTTAAAGACGCTAAAGGCACAGTTCATACAGGTGAAACATGGTCATTTGCAACTCCATTAACTGTACCTACAAACTTAGTTGCTGGAAACGACAGCATCTATCCAACAGCAGCAACAAATTATGTAACTGGCAACACAACTATCAGTTGGACAGGCACTGCTGGAGCAACCGCTTATAATGTATATATTGATGAAAACGCTCCTTCTACAACTACAGACACATCTTATGTTGTATCATTAGAACGCGACCTCAACGGTCACTCAATCCAAGTATCTGCAATATATGAAGGTTTAGGCGAATCAGAAAAATCAGACGCTTGCATCATTAAAGTCATAGGTTACTCAAATGTAAATGGTACAATTAAAGATGAAGAAGGCACATTATTAGAAGGTGCAACAGTAACATTTACAGGTAAAGATGCTTTTAAAGCAGAACAATCATTGTCATTCGCAACAGATGCAAGTGGCAAATACAACGGATATGTTCCAGAAGGCGACTACATCATGACAGTATCTTTTGACGACTATCTCGATTATACAGAAGAAGATATCACTATTGTTTATGACGCCACACGCACTAAAGATGTGACATTGTATTCAAGACACATATTTAGTGTTGACATAGACTTAGATGCTATTTCATTTAACAATATCGACATCTATTTATACAACACAAATTGGGATAATAATGCAGATTACAGTGGTACATATTTCGTTTATTATCAAAAGGATAATGGAGAAGTAATTAAAGATTCCAATGGATCATATTTCAACAAATACTCCACCTTAAACTCAATACTTTTGCTAGGTAAAAACGAAAATTTCCGTAAGACTTGGGAAGGATTGCCAAACGGCTTATACAAAATCGGTGTTGCTTCAGATGCTGACAAAAAGATTTACTGGAGTGAAACAATAGTAGAAAGAAGATACTTCGTCCTTACAAACGATGGCAATTGGGAAGATGATTCAAGCTGGAGCAATGGCGAAAGGCCTTTAAACACAGACAACGTATTCGTAAATGCTAATGCAACTATCAATAGTGATATAACAGTACAGAATGTTGTAATCGTAAAAAATGAAGAAAACGTATATAATAACTCATTAACCATTGAAAATGGTGGTAAGTTAACTGCTACAGACGTAATAAATGAATCTGCTATCACCAGTTTCATCATCAAGGATGGCGGTCAGCTTCATCGTACTGGCAACAACCTCAAGGAACTCAATGGTAAATTTGTCATGAACATCACAAATCCTACAGAATGGACAGATAAAAACAAGACTGGCTGGCAACTTATTTCAGTACCTTTCTCTGCAGATGCTAACATTTCAGAATTCACAGATGTAGATGACAGATATGACTTCTACAAATTCGATGGCAACAACCAATATAAAGAATGGATTAATTTCAAAGACACAACAAACGTTGATTTGGAAACATCATTCAAACAAGGTCGTGGTTATTTAGTATCATACAAAGTATTCAACACATTCTCTCCTACAGGTGTTTTCAATCCATCATCATCACATGATTTCGACATCACAACAGGCGACAAGAGAATGTCAGGCTTCCAGCTTCTCGGCAATCCATTCTCATTCAACATGGAATGGAACAAAGTTGAACATTCAGATTTAGTTGACGGCTTTGCTGTTGTTAACGAAAGCGGAACATATAACTATTATGACGGCAGCAACGGCACCATTCCTGTTGGCGACGGTTTCTTCGTAAAAGCCATAGGTGAAAATCCTACAATGCATTATGATGCAAATTTAAGAAGCAGAAGTGAACAAATTGAAAGCATCAACGTTATTGCAAGCAGCAATAAAGGAAACGACAATGTCATCATCAGCTTTGCTGGTGCCGACAAAGAAGGCTTCCCTAAATTAGATAATTTTAACGATAAAGTGGCTAACATATTTGTAAATAATAACGACATACGCTATGGTATCTTCAACTACGACAGAAATACCACTGAGGTAGAACTTTCATTCCTTGCTTCAGTCATGGGCAGATACACCATCAGCATGAAAGCCAACGGTGAATTCGACAATCTCGTATTGGTTGACCGTTTCACTGGCATAGAAACAAATATGTTGCTTGAAGACTATTCATTCACAGCTTCTGGCAAACAAGACCACAACCGTTTCGTTGTAAGATTATCAATGAACAACAACGACGTCCAAGAAGAAAGTTTCGTATATCAATCAGGCAACGAACTCATCATCAATGGCGAAGGTTTTGTTCAAATCATTGACATTATGGGTAGAATTGTTTACACCAACGACATCCAGGGCGAAAGCAGAATTGATGCAAGCAATTTCTACAGTGCAACTTATGTAGTAAGAGTTGTTAACGAAAATGAAGTTAAAACTCAAAAAATAGTCATTTATTAATAAATTTAAGGTTTAAAGCTTAAGGCTTAAGTAATTAGGCCTTAAGCCAAAAAATATAGAATATGAAAAAATACATAATATTAGCAGTATTTGCACTTGGATTCGCAATGAATGTCAATGCTCAATTTATGGAAAACTCCAAAACATCTAGCGATGGTTTCTTTACTCCAAGCTACAACAAGCTTCGCGAAGGCACAGGCAGCAATGTCGAAGAGATGATGGGTATCATGCCAGAGTTGTTTGGTCACGATCTTGATACAAACCAAAGCGCACCATTAGGTTCAGGCTTATTACTTTTAGCAGGCATGGGATTAGCTTACGGAATTAAGAAGAACAAGGAGAACTAAGGCTTTTGAGCTAAGAGCTAAGAACTAAGAGCTAAGGCGTTACTTTTAAAAGTGACGCCTTTTTTAGAATTCTAATATCACTTTCCCCAGCTTTCTCTGTCGAGGCTTCTATATTGAATTGCTTCTGCGAGATGTTCAGGTTTTATTACATCAGAAGCAGCCAAATCAGCGATAGTACGCGCGACTTTTAATATTCTGTCGTACGCCCGTGCGGAAAGATTAAGACGCTCCATCGCTCCCTTCAATAATTGAGAACATTGTTCATCGAGTACGCAGTGTTGCTGTATCAATTTCGAACTCATCTGTGCATTAGAGTGAATATTAGGTATGTCTGCGAAACGTTCCGTCTGTATTTTGCGAGCTTTCATCACACGCGCTCGCACATCACAGCTTCTCTCCCCTGCGTTTTTCTTTGACAGTTCTTCAAAAGGGACAGGCACCACTTCCACATGAAGGTCGATTCTATCCAATAAAGGTCCAGATATTCTATTAAGATATTTTTCCACTGCGCCTGGCTGACAAGTACATTCTTGTGTAGGATGATTATAGAATCCGCAAGGACAAGGATTCATCGCTGCCACGAGCATGAAGTTAGCCGGGAATTCTATTGTCTGTTTCGCTCGTGCTATCGTCACCACTCTGTCTTCCATTGGTTGTCGCAGCACTTCAAGTACGTTACGTTTAAATTCTGGCAATTCATCTAGGAAGAGCACCCCATTGTGCGCCAGAGATATCTCGCCAGGTTGAGGATAAGCGCCACCTCCGACGAGCCCCACATACGATGTTGTATGATGCGGACTTCTGAAGGGGCGAGTCTTCAACAATGACAATCCATTCCCCACAAGTCCTACGACAGAATGTATCTTCGTTGTTTCGAGAGCTTCGCGTAGTGTCATTGGTGGCATGATAGTAGGCAGACGTTTTGCCAGCATTGTTTTTCCGCTGCCGGGACTGCCGATGAGAATCACGTTATGAGAACCAGCTGCCGATACTTCAAGAGCTCTTTTTATATTCTCCTGCCCTTTCACATCCATAAAATCGAAAGCATAAACATCTTCGTTATCTTCATCATATCTAGATATTTCTATAGGACACATAGAAGAAGCTCCATTAAGAAATGTGATGACATCCATAATATTATTCACGCCATACACTTCAATATCTTCCACCACTGCAGCTTCTTTGGCATTTGACATTGGAAGTATGATGCCTTTAAAGCCATCTTGCATAGCGCGTATGGCTATAGGCAATACGCCCCGTATCGGATTGAGACTACCATCAAGAGAAAGTTCTCCCATTATGACATATTGGTCTAGCATCTGTGTACTGACCTGCTCTGACGCCGCCAATATTGCTATAGCAATTGGCAAATCATACGAAGACCCCTCCTTCCTTATGTCTGCAGGAGCCATGTTTATGGTTATCTTCTTCTTAGGATACTTTAGATTGTTATTATTCAAGGCAGCTTCTATCCTCTGCTGACTCTCTTTGACAGCACTGTCGGGCAATCCGACAAGAAAGAACTGCACTCCTCTGTCAATATTTACTTCAATAGTGACAGTAATAGCTTCAATGCCATTCAAGGCACTTCC
>JAZLAL010000118.1:0-9095 GCA_045613185.1 Bacteroidales bacterium
GCTTCAACTTGGTCTTTGAAGAACAATCCTACTATCATCACAGGGATGCATGACAATAAAATCTTCGCGACGTATGTCTTTTCGTCGTTCCATTTGGTTGTGAAGAAGGTGCCTTTAAACAAGCCTTCTATCTCTTTCCAAAGGATGACGATGGTGCTTAACACTGTAGCTGCGTGTACTGTCACTGTGAACAATAAGTTGTCGGCTGCTGAAGTGTCGAGGTTTAATAATTCCTGGCCTATTGTTAAATGACCGCTGCTGCTGACAGGCAAGAACTCTGTCAATCCTTGAAGGATGCCTAATAATAAAGCTTCTAACCAGTTCATAATCTAATGTTTGATTATTTGTTTTTAGGTTTTTTCATGATGGCGTATATTTCAATGCAGAAGCCTGCCAATACCAAAATAGGAGCTAATGTCAATCTACGGAAACTGAAGATGGCTTCATTGAAGACGTCTGGGTCGTCGGAACCGCCGCCAATCATCAGAAGAAATCCTACTAAAAGAAAGGCTATTCCTATAAGAACCCATAAATAATTGTCACGACCAAAAGGCATTTTTGTTTCGTTGTTGTCTTGTTCGTTTTTGTTTTTTTTGTTATCTAAATTACTCATATTGAATTGTTTATTTGTTACGCATAAAATTGGTCAATATCGGCGTTGAGATATTTCTTCATCGAGAAAAATGTCGAAAGCATCGTAAGTAAAAGACTTATGCCGATTATCGATAAGTAAATCTTGAATATGTACATATTGCTCTGAAATAAATCTGTTTCAGGCAAGTATTGTTTAATCCATAATAATGAAATAGTGATGAATGTCAAGGCTATAACTGCTGCCCAAAGTCCTTGTTTCATAAAAGTTTTCAGGAAAGGTTTCATGATGAATCCTTCTGTTGCTCCAACTAGCTGCATGCTTCTGACGATGAAGCGTTTTGAGTAGACGGAAAGACGTATTGTATGACTGATCAATACGATGGTGATAAATAATAAGATAATGCTTATTGCGAAAAGAACGAATTTAACTCTTTTGATATTCGTGTTGATGGTGTTTGTCAATCCTTTTTGATAAATCACTTCTTTGATGATGGTTTTTGTTCCTAGCCATTTCTCAACCATTGCCATGCTGTCGTTGTTGGCGTAGTCTGAAACAAAACGGATATCGATGGAAGGTAACAATGGATTTTCAACGTCGCCGAGCCATTCAAGAAAATCGTCGCCAAGGTCTTCTTTCAATCTGTTTGTGGCTTCTTCCTTGCTGATGTACTCGATTGATTTTATGTATTTCTTCTTGCTGAGTTCGTCTTTCAGACTTTTTATGGAAGATTCCTTGGCATTACTTTTTATCACGACTTCAAATCCTATGTTTTCTTTGACGTGATTTAAAAGTTTGTCGGTGTATGTCATTAAGAATGCGTACATTCCCAAGACGAAAAGCACTAATGCGATGCTAATCATCGAGACAAAATATGAACCTGCGAATCTTCTTTTTGTTGACTTGTTTTCGGAATACATCGTACGATATTTATGTGCAAAGATAAAATTTTTATTCTATCGAAAGGCAAAATGTAAAAGTTTTATTGTTGTGATATTTATAATTAAAAAAAATGTAATTTTACACCTTTAAAAAAATGGTTTATGTTAAGGAAATTGGGCGATTATTTAATCTTGATGGGCCAGACTTTTTCTAGGTATGACAAGAGTCTCGTCTTTAGAAAAAGATTGCTTCATGAGTTTTATAATCTCGGCTTTACGTCGATAGGAATAGTTCTGATTTTGTCAGTGTTTGTTGGTGCTGTCGCTACCATTTTAGTTGCTTACAATACTGATAATCCGCTTCTTCCAGAGAAGCTCATTGGTTTTTCTGCCCGTCAGATGATTATTCAGGAGTTTTCTCCGACAATGATAAGCCTTATCCTTGCAGGAAAACTTGGCTCACAAATTGCTTCAGAATTAGGAACGATGCGCGTCACACAGCAAATAGACGCTCTTAAAGTCATGGGTATCAATCCTGCTAATTATCTTATACTTCCAAAAATTATTTCTTGCCTTTTATTCATCCCGGTATTGATTATCTTCAGTATCGTAATTGGTATTTTGGGTGGCTGGCTTGCCTGCGTGCTCACCGGCGTTATCACTCCAACGAATTATGTCGTGGGATTAAGGTCGTGGTTCGAGCCTTATTCCATCACTTTCGCAATGATAAAGACAGTGGTGTTTGCATTCTTAATCACTTCAATATCAAGTTTTATAGGTTATAACGTAAAAGGTGGATCTGTTGAAGTAGGCAAGGCAAGTACGCAAAGTGTTGTCGTAAGCAGTATAGCAATCATCGTTTTTGACTTAATCTTAACCCAAATGCTTTTGACATGATAAAAATTGAAAATATATCTAAAAGTTTTGGCGATCGTCTCGTTCTCGATGACATCAGCGCCACTTTTGAGAAGGGAAAGACGAATCTCATTATCGGTCAAAGCGGCTCTGGAAAGACGGTTTTGACAAAGATATGTATCGGATTGTTCGAACCGGATAGTGGCGTTGTGACTTTCGACGGCCGTCCTTTTTCAAATACAAAGGAAAAACATAAAATCGATATCCGCAAGGAAATGGGCGTTTTGTTCCAAGGCGGCGCTCTTTTCGACTCTATGAACGTGGAGGAAAATGTGATGTTTCCTCTTAATATGTTCACCGACATGTCGGATGAAGAGAAGTTGGAAAGAGTTAATTTCTGTCTTAATAGGGTGAACCTCAGTGGTATAAATAAACTAGCCACTTCGGAACTGAGCGGCGGTATGATGAAACGTGTCGCCATCGCTCGCGCTATCTCTAACAGCCCAAAATATCTGTTCTGCGACGAACCTAACTCAGGCCTCGACCCTGTCACTTCTGAACTCATCGATGACCTCATCAGTGAAATTACAGAAGAATACAACATGACGACAATCATCAATACTCATGATATTAATTCTGTGTTGAAAATAGGTCAGACGATAAACTTTCTCTACAAGGGAAAATTGTGGTGGCAAGGCGATAATAAATCGGTGCTAAGTTCTGATAATAAAGAACTTGACGAATTTTTGTTTTCTACAGAATTGACAAAAAGAATAAAAACACATTAAATAATTATTATGAACATACTAGACTTAATCATCGGAATTATCTTGATTTTGTTTGCAATAACAGGATTGAGGAAAGGACTTATCATAGAAGCTTTTTATTTGGCTTCATTCATTGTCGGAATTTATGGCGCAATGTATTTCTCTGATGTTGTGGCAGATTGGATGGGCGGATTCGTCAAAAGCGGTAAAGAATATCTCGCAGTAATCGCCTTTATAGTGACATTTGTGATATTTGTCGTCTTGATTCGTTTCCTCGGTCGTCTTGTCAGCCGTCTGGTCGATGCAATCAGTCTAGGTTTCTTTGATAAATTGGGCGGTTTCTTCTTTGGAATTATTAAAGGTGCTCTTATTACAAGCATCATTATTATGATTATGAATATCTTCCAGATAACAAGTCTTATCGATAAGGATTTGAGAAGAAGCTCTGTTTTGTATACTTATACAGAGTCTATCGCTAAAATGCTTTATAGCAACCATGAAGTGGCTTCTAGTTCAACAACAGAAGTTATTGATAATAATACATGTACTGACGTATTTGCATAATCTGTATGGACCATCGAATGTGTCCTTTCAGTGTCTGATATTTTAAATCTAAAAATTGAAAATATATGAAAAAAATAGCTGTTATCTTGGGCGGTTGCGGAACTAGAGATGGTTCTGAAATCAATGAAACTGTAACTTTATTATTAGCTTTGGATCAACATGGCGTTAAATATCAATGCTTTGCTCCTGACAGAAATCAATATCAAGTAATAAATCATCTTACAGGTGAAGTCGTTAACGAGGAGCGTAATATGATGGTCGAGGCTGCTCGTATCGTCCGTGGCGAAATTTTGCCTTTGACAGAGTTCAACGCTAATGATTATGACGGACTTGCAATTCCTGGCGGAGCTGGTATCGCCAATAATCTCTTCACATATTTCACCGATGGAATGAATATGACAGTGTTGCCAGAAGTAAGAGATGCTATAGTGGCAATAAATCAACAGAATAAACCAATCGCTGCAATGTGTATCGCTCCTGTATTGTTGGCTAACGTCTTGAACGACATTACAATTACTCTTGGCAGCGACGAATGCGGACCAGCAAAAGATATCCTTGAAATGGGAGCACATCATCAAGCAACAAAAAACGGCGAATATGTTGCTGATATAAAAAACAAGATATTCACAACGCCTTGTTTTATGTTGGATGCAACTTTAAAAGACATCTACAATTGCGCATACAATATGGTAGAAGCTTTTGCTAAAGCACTTTAAAGTCAACGGTCAACGGTTAACTATTCAGTGTAATATAAAATCATCTTCTCGATTGCCTTGTGACAGACTTCGCAGAATTTATCTCCTTTGAAAGTCTTCATGAGGCAATCCATTTTTGGTCGGTACATGCCCTTTGGTTCGTAGCCGCCACCTTCAAAAACTCCTACTTCATTTATATATTTGTCTTCAGCTGGTGTTGGCACCGGTGTTTTCTTTTTCAGCATGTCTTTCCATTTGCTGTCGAAGTCGACTAAAGTGGTAAGATTTGGTTCCCAAGGCTCTATGCTGAGGTTGTAATAAGATTCGTAAGAATTAGAATCGTCGTAATATTCATCGCTTAATCCTGCAAAGCCATGACCAAATTCATGGATGATGACGTCGGAAGATAAATTGTCGTCGGTGGAACTGACACAGTAGAAATTGTAAATTCCGCCGCCACCGTATTTTGAGGTGTTAGCTAAGATGTAAATCTGGTCGTAAGGAACTAATCCTGCTAGATTTCTTATTGCTTGATTGTCCATCGACATGCAATAACGTTCGGAATCAAAAGTATAGAAAGAGCATCCTACGGCTGTGTTTCTCCAGATGTCTTCTGCAGGAATCGTAATTCCGGAGTCTTGCGAAGGAACCATGACAGCTCTGATGTTAAATCTGTCTTGGTATGAAGCGTAAGGCTCGTAAGAGAAAAGACATTCTTTGAAGAAATTGCAGTCGATTACGAATTTGCCCATTTCTTCTTTGCTGTAACCGTCAGGCAGAATGACGATGTCGACGGCCTTTTCAGGCGCGTAGTTGCCGTGAACGTTAAGAATGGAGTGCTGTGGGTTGTTGGCATGCTGTATGAAATAATCGTTAGGATTAACTACGAGACGCATCATCTCGACAAATATTCCGTCATAATTCCTTAAATAAAAGACAACGTCGACTGTTTCCTTTGGATAAGGTATTATAACAGATTCATTGAATCCTTTTGTCGTTGTTTCTGCTTCTATTGTGGTTTGCCATTCTCCAAAGAGATTGCAATATCCTCTTGAATAAATTACTATGTCGGAGTCGTGTAATAAAACTTCGACAAAATAATCACCGTAGCCGAGACTGTCAACAAGATGATTTCTGGTTCCGCCCCAAACTGGTTCCATTACATATTTGTCTAAAGCATAATAACATGTGTCGGAATTGCCGAATATGTAATAGTCTATTCGTAATTGCTGATTGGTAAAGTACACGTCATATTGAGCATTTGCTTTAAAAAATGATGTAGAAAGCAATAAAAGAAGTAATAATGTTTTGTAAGTAAAGCTTTTCATACGATGTTTTATTTTAATTTGAGTTTGCAAAAAGCTCACGGCACATAGCTCGTAGCTCTTTGCAAATATATAAATAAATAGGATAAAAAACATCGGAAATTGGCATTAATAAAAAAAGGGCGCGGGGAGCGCCCAATTGCATTAATAAACCAAACTACTTACAAAGCTATAGAGAATGTTTAGTACTTGTATATGCAAAGATAAGGATTTAATAAATTTGTCAATAGTGCTGAGGTGAAAAACTCATTATTTTGAATTTTTTGACTTTTTTATAACTTGTATTTTTTTTAATTTTATACTATAAAATAATTATGTTAATATTGATTATCATAATAATAATAATTTATAAACTACTACATTTTTGATTATTTTTAGTTTTTAATAAATTTTATTATTGTAGTATTTTTACCCCCCCATTTTTGGTGGTTTTTTATATTTTTTGCAAGAAACTGACGATATCTTCGTCTCTGGAGATGTCAAATTTTCTCCTTAATCTGTATCTTGAGGTCTCAACTGTTCTGATAGTCGTGTTTGTTATCGCTGCGATTTCCTTGCTTGACATATTAATATAAAGCATTGTGCATAGTTTTTTCTCTGCTTTAGTCAGACCTGGGTGTTTTGCTTCTAATCTGTCTAAGAAATCTTTGTAGATAGCGTTTATCTGTTTGTTTAATTTTTCGGTGCTATGGAAAATCTGAACATTGTTTTGAATATTGTGATATATGGTTTTTACTTTGTTTTTCTGCTCGCTTTCAGGAAGTTCAATTGCTGATTTTAATTCGTCTTTGATTGGATTTATGATGTCGATATATGATTTGAGTTGTAATGCCAGCTTGAAAATCAGTTCTCTATTGTTTTTTATCTGATATTCCATCAAGTCGTTTTCAATCTTGTCGATTTTGAGTTGTTGCTCATATGTAGTAACTTTGTTTTTATGAGATGTCGCATAGTTCGTCGAATATAAAATTATGAATGCTATTATAATCATAGTCAAGACAATAGTGATTGAAATGAATAACTTCCATTCGCTTTTGTTGCTTTTAGTGCTTTCTTCTTTGATTTCTTTAGCTTTTAATTCCTTGACATTTAATGATAAAAGATAGCTGTTGCGCAGTTCGTTTATTTTTTCTTCTTGATTTATGTTATATGTGGAGTCGTAATACATATCATATTTATTGAAAAGTTTGTATGCTTCTTCGTATTGTCTCAATGAAGCATAACATTGAGATAATTGATAGTAAGACTGATGGCATAAATCAAACATTTTATATTTTTCCGTGCTGTCGCATATTATTTTAAATACGTTTATGGCGTCAACATAATATCCATTCTTTTGGTTTAAGTGTGCCAAGCTGAACATGTTTCTGCCGCAACTGCTGAAGTCCTCTATTGAATAGGCTAGTTTCGCTGATTGCAGATAATATTTCTTTGAGGCTTCAAAATCATTAAGAGAATCATATATTTGTGCTTTGTAATTGTAATTTACAACTTGCAAACTATCGTTGAAATCTCTGATACATAAGTATAAAGATGAGTCTATTATAGATAAAGCGTCTTTATATTTTTTTTGCTTTATTAAGATATCTGCTTTTTTGGTAAGCGTGACGGATATGGTGTGAATGGTGTTTTTATTGTTGTTTTTTAATATTTCATTGAAATGTTTCTCTGCCAAATTACATTCGTTTTTTGAACAATAGAAGTCTCCATAAGCCATATTTACTTCATTGTATACCTCGGTTTCGTTGATGTTTTTTGCATATTTTAATGCATTGTCTAAAGCGTCGATGCTCCATTTACTATCGAATTCGCTGGTTTGATAAAGTTTGGCAATTTTGATGTAAAGCTTATATATGGTATGGTAATCCTTTATGACATTTAGGTTTTCGATAGCTTTTTCGTAATAACTTATAGCAGTAGGGTAGGAGTTGTTTTCTTTGAAAATGTCTCCCATTATCATATTGCATTCAGCGGCTTTTTTGTTGTCGTTATTTTCTTCAGCAATGGCGTTGGCTTTATATGCGCAGTTGAATGCATATTCTATGTTTTTGTTGAAATAAGTCTTTGCTAAATCAATGAGTCGGTCGTACGGATCCTGATTTTCTGTAAAGTCATTGTTTGTGTTAATGTTATTATTCGTATTAGAATAAACATGAATGAATGAAAATAGTAGTATTACGGCAAAAAATATTCTTTTCATTTTTATTGTTTTTAATTATGCAAAGATATACATTTTGTCGTATGATTTAAAAATTAAATTCCAAATAATCATTAAGATAAAATCTAAAATGTAGTGTTAGAAAGACTCAAAGACGCAAAGATACAAAGACGCAAAGCGGTTGTTATTTTCTGTGACTTTGTGACTCTGTAGCTCTGAGACTTTACGAGTTGACAACAACAAATTTTTTGCAAAAAAAATAACGAAAACCACGATTTTTATTCTTATTTTTGCAAGTATAAATTTTAAAGATATGAGTGATTTCAAAGAAATTGAAAAAGAAGAAAAAAAATCTCTGAACTTCATTGAAGCTAAGGTGGTTGAGGATTTGCAAAATGGTAAAAATGATGGTCGTGTTCAAACACGCTTCCCTCCAGAACCCAACGGCTATCTTCACATTGGCCACGCTAAGGCTATTTGCTTGGATTTCGGTATCGCAAAGAAATATAACGGCGTTTGTAACCTTCGTTTCGACGATACAAACCCAACAAAAGAAGACGTTGAATATGTGGATTCTATTAAAGAAGATATTCAATGGCTTGGTTTTCAATGGGCTAATGAGTATTATGCTTCTGATTATTTTCAACAACTTTGGGATTTCGCTATTCGTCTCATAAAGGAAGGCAAGGCATATATCGATGAGCAAAGCTCTGAAGAAATCGCTGCTCAAAAAGGAACTCCTACCGTTCCTGGCATCGAAAGTCCTTATCGCAACCGCCCTGTTGAAGAGTCGTTGGAACTTTTCCAAAAGATGAACAGAGGCGAAATCGAAGAAGGCAAGATGGTGCTTCGCGCTAAACTCGACATGGCGAATTCTAATATGCACTTCCGCGACCCTATCATCTATCGCGTGGTAAAGACTCCACATCACCGCACAGGAAATAAATGGTACGCTTATCCTATGTACGACTTCGCTCATGGCGAAAGCGATTACTTCGAAGGCGTTACTCATTCATTGTGTACTCTCGAGTTCGTGGTTCACCGTCCTTTATATGATTATTTCATCGATGAACTTAAAGAACAAAAAGACCTCGACGACCACCGTCCACGTCAATACGAATTCAACAAATTGAACTTCAATTATACTTTGTTGAGCAAGCGTAACCTTCTCATCCTCGTGAAAGAAGGTCTCGTAAACGGTTGGGATGACCCACGAATAAGTCGGATCGTAGCCATGTCGTTCTGTGAGCCAAGGAGT
>JAZLAL010000119.1:0-4138 GCA_045613185.1 Bacteroidales bacterium
CGCGACGGCGCTTGCTCATCATCAACATTGCTCGAAGCTGGTTCATGGGGTAAGGTAAGCCACCAACTTCAACAAATGGTTTACGCAGAAGGTACAACAGTTATTCCTTTAATCGCTTCTTACGTTTACCACAACGGTCCATGGCAAGAAAGAGAATATAAAAACTGGCAAAAGATTTACCAAAAATAATTATGTCTAAAGGCGAAAGTCTAAAGATAAAAGAAGGAGCGCTGCTGTTATAGTGGCGCTCCTTTTTTGTCAATGGTCAACGGTCAATGGTCAATGGTCAACGGTCAATAGTCAAAAAAACTTTCAACTTTCAATTCACTATAAACTTTACACTTTACACTCTCAACTCCACACTTTATTTGGGCGTTCCGGCGAAGCCGTCGGGCTTTCCGCTATATCTTTGCTCGCCATGTTTCCGTCTCGCTCCCAAAATCCCGTCCAAAAAATCTCGTCCCCCCCCGTCCCCGAACCTTGTTCCCGTTCCCGCTCGCAAAGGATGCCGCTCCAATCCCTAACGCTTTGGGTGATGGAAATGACGTTTTTTTTATACGTCGAATCATCTTGTTCTATAAGGCGGTGCCTTATGCTGTATATGTCTCGCCCTTTCAGGGCTCACACTCACAACTCATAGCAAAAAAAACTTTAGCCTTTAGCCTTTAGTCATTCGCCATTTTTCTTATCTTTGTCAAAATTAAAACCTCGTTATTATGTTAATCATTAATATAAAAGAATTAGTCGGCATCGTGGAAGACGGCAGTCTCATGAAAGCCGGCGCTGCTATGTCGGAAGTCAATCGTATTGAAAATGCGTTCTTATATATAAAAGGTAAGAAGATTGCTGATTATGGCAAGATGGATTCTCCAGAATATCAGCAATATCTTCAGAAAGAAAGAAAAGTCGTCGATGCAAAAGGTGGCATCGTCATGCCAACATTCTGCGACTCTCATACACATATCGTTTACGCTAATTCACGCGAGATGGAATTCGTCGATAAAATCAAAGGCTTGAGCTATGAAGAAATCGCCAAGAGGGGAGGAGGAATCCTCAATTCTGCCAAGGCAACAGCAAACGCTACAGAAGACGAGCTCTACGAAGCAGCGATGAAGCGTCTCGATGAGATTATGCGTATGGGAACAGGTGCCGTTGAAATCAAGAGCGGCTACGGACTCACTGTCGATAGCGAACTTAAAATGTTGCGCGTTATCAAGAGATTAAAAGAAAACTCACCACTTACAATAAAAGCCAATTTCCTCGGCGCACACGGAATACCAATGGAATACAGAGGCCGTCAGGAAGAATATGTCGATTTGGTCATCAATGAGATGATGCCTTTAGTCGCGACGGAAAACCTCGCTGATTTCGTCGATGTGTTCTGCGACAAAGGATTTTTCACAGTAGAAGACACAGAACGCGTTTTAATGGCTGGCATCAAGTATGGCATGCGTCCTAAGATTCACGCCAATGAGATGGCTATTTCAGGCGGAGTGCAAGTTGGCGTGAAATACGGAGCTATCTCCATCGACCATCTCGAACAAATGGGAATGGAAGAAATAGAAGCACTTAAAGGCTCAGAGACGATGCCGACGGTATTGCCAGGCTGCGCTTTTTTCTTGAATCTTCCATTGTCGCCAGTGCGCGATATGATTAACGCAGGACTTCCTGTTGCTATGGCGTCCGACTTCAACCCAGGAACGTCTCCATCAGGAAATATGCAGTTTATCATGTCATCTGCTTGCATCAGATATAAGATGACGCCAGAAGAAGCATTTAACGCAACGACATTGAACACGGCATACGCAATGGATGTAAGCCACGAACTCGGTTCTATCACCAAAGGGAAATTAGCTAATGTGATAATCACACAACCTATGAACGGCCTCGAATTTATGCCATATTATTATGGTGCGAATAAAGTCGAGAAAGTCATTATTCAAGGAAAACTTGTGAAATAAGACACAAAGACACAAAGACACAAAGACACAAAGACGCAAAGACACAAAGACGCAAAGACACAAAGACGCAAAGACACAAAGACGCAAAGATACAGAGTAACAACTCTGAGTCTTTGCGACTTTGCGTCTCTGAGACTTAAAAAAAATAATTCCTCATTCCTCATTCCTCATTCCTAATTTTTTATATCTTTGCACGCGAAAAATAGTGCGCTGATTCTGCACTGATTTTCATATGTTTTGAAATAAATAATTATAAAAAAATATACAAATGAAACAAATTATCGAATGTGTTCCTAATATCAGCGAAGGTCGCGATATGAACATCATCAATCAAGTTACAGCTGAGATTGAGAAGGTTGAGGGCGTTAAGTTGTTAGACGTCGATCCAGGAGCAACGACAAACAGAACAGTTATCACTTTTGTTGGTGAGCCTAAGAACGTTTGTGAAGCAGCATTCCGTGTTGTTAAAAAAGCAGCCGAACTCATCGATATGCGTAACCACCACGGTGACCACCCACGTTTCGGTGCTACAGACGTTTGTCCTTTAGTTCCAGTCGCTGGCATCACAATGGAAGAAGTAGTTGAGTATGCACGTCAACTCGGTGAAAGAATCGGTAATGAATTGGAAATCCCAGTGTTCTGCTACGAAAACGCAGCTTTCTCTCCAGAAAGACGTAACCTTGCAGTATGCCGCGCTGGTGAATACGAAGCATTGGCTGAAAGATTCGCATCAGGTTGCACAGCAGACTTCGGTCCTAAGGCTTTCAACGAAAGAGTCGCTACAACAGGCGCAACAGCTGTCGGTGCTCGCGACTTCTTAATCGCTATCAACTACAACTTAAACACAACATCTACACGTCGCGCTAATGCTATCGCTTTCGACGTTAGAGAAAAAGGCCGTCCAATGAGACAAGGTCCTAAAGTGACAGACAAACCTGTCAAGGACGAAAACGGCAACCCAGTCATGATTCCAGGTACATTGCCAGGAACAAAAGCTATCGGCTGGTTCATCGAAGAATATGGTATCGCTCAGGTATCAATGAACATCACCAACATCGCTAAGACTCCAGTTCACGTTTGCTTCGAAGAAGTATGCGCTAAGGCAGCAGCTCGTGGCGTCCGCGTAACAGGTTGCGAAATCGTTGGTCTCGTTCCTAAGAGCGTTCTCCTCGATGCAGGTCGTTTCTATCTCGCTAAACAAGAGCGCTCATTAGGCGTCAGCGAAGATGAAATCATGAAGATAGCTATCAAATCAATGGGCCTCGACGATTTGAAACCATTCAATCCTAAAGAAAAAGTCATCGAGTTCTTGATTGAAGACAACTCACAAAAGAAATTAGTTGACATGACATGTGCAGCTTTCGCTGACGAAACAGCAAGCGAAAGTCCAGCTCCAGGCGGCGGTTCAATTTCTGCTTACATGGGCGCACTCGGTGCATCATTGGCAACAATGGTAGCTAACTTGTCATCACACAAACCAGGTTGGGACGACAGATGGGAATTCTTCTCACAATGGGCAGAAAAAGGCCAAGCTATCAAAAATCAACTCATTGCATTAGTTGACGAAGATACAAACGCATTCAACAAGATTATGGATGCATTCGGTTTGCCAAAGAAGACTGAAGAAGAAAAAGAAATCCGCAAGCAAGCTATCGAAGATGCTTCAAAATATGCTATCGAAGTTCCATTCAAGACTATGGAAGTTGCATTCTCAGCATTTGAAGTAGTTGAAGCAATGGTTAACGACGGTAACCCAGCATCAGTATCAGACGCAGGCGTTGGCGCAATGTGCTGCAGAAGTGCTGTTATGGGTGCATTTTTGAATGTGAAAATCAATGCTGCTGGCATCAAAGATAGAGAGTTCGCAGATAAAATGGTTAAAGCAGGTGCTGAAATTGAAGCAAAAGCAATGCAAAAAGAAGCAGAACTCTTGGTTAAAGTTAATGAAATTATCAACAAATAATAAGTAAATTATTGAAAATCAATCGTAAAGATTGTTGAATAATAAAAATAAAAATTTGGAAAAAAGTATTGGTATTTATCAAATAAATGTGTATTTTTGCAATCCAAATTCTGAAAGGAGATAAAAATGGCAAAGAAGACTAAAGACGCACGCGTACAAGTAATTTTGGAATGTACAGAGCACAAAGCAAGTGGCATGCCTGGTACATCACGTT
>JAZLAL010000120.1:0-7064 GCA_045613185.1 Bacteroidales bacterium
CCGTCGGGCTTTCCGCTATATCTTTGCTCGCTTCATTCCCGACTCGCACCCAAAAACTGTCCTCGGCACTTCGGCAGGCTCAGTGACCTCGTTCCCGTCTCCGAAAACCGTTCCCGAGACGCTCGCAAAGGATGCCGCTCCAATCCCTTACGCTTGTGGCTGCGAGCAATGAGCTGCGAGCCAAGAACAAGGTGCCTCAGCTTGTCTAAGGCTTCGACAAGCCCAAAGCTCATAGCTCACAGCTCATTGCAAACAAAAATTAACATCATTTCTTAATTTTTGAGATAAAAATGTTAAAAATTGTTAATTTGACGAATTTTCTTTCAAAAACACTTGACTTTTCAATATCGCATTTAGTACTTTTGCAAGACAAATGACAATGTAGTCTCCTTGAATTAAAATCAACATTTTTTTTATTTGAATTCTGATATAACCGCGGGTTAGAATTATATATTCTTAAATTTTTATTAACTAAAATTTCTTTAACAATGAAACCAATAGCTAATTCCCAATTGACGGGGAAATGGTATAACATTGCCCGTACCCACAACTTTTTCGAAATGAATTTCGTTGAGATATTCCTTTATATTTCAATTGCTTACGAAAATTATCTCGACTTGCTTTATGTCGGGATAAAAGATGATAGAAGTAAAGCCTTAAAAAAATTAACCTTAAAAATTTTAACAAAAAATGGTGCTAGTTTTATAATTGTTAAAAAAGGAATTTTCGGAAAAATATTGAAGATTTTACTTTTTGATGAAAAAGATGGAGTCTTGATTTTGGCTGATGAGAAAATGAAATATGTTTCAATATTATCAAGGAAATCTACACTAAGTTATGAAGTGGTGGAATCTTACTTGAACCAAGTTGAAGAACTGAATGGAGAGATAAAATTATATAGTGGTAGTATTGTTTAAGTTAATAGTTAATAGTTAATAGTTAATAGTCAATGGTCAATGGTCAATAGTCAATGGTCAATGGTCAAAAAACTTTTTTTTGAAAAAAACTGTTGTCTGTTGTCTGTTGTCTGTTGACTTTTTTTTATCTTTGCGTTTTACATAAAATATAAGGAGTTATGACATTAAATTCACTTACAGCAATATCTCCAGTTGATGGCAGATACCGTTCCAAGGCAGCAGGTCTTGATGAATATTTTTCAGAATTCGCATTAATCCGTTATCGCGTGAAGGTAGAGGTTGAATATTTCATCGCTTTGTGCGAACTTCCTCTTCCTCAACTCGCTGATTTCGACCATAAATATTTCCCAACATTACGTTCTTTCTACGAAAACTTCACAGTAGAAAACGCTCAAGAAATCAAAGACATTGAAAAAGTTACAAACCACGACGTTAAAGCAGTCGAATATTTCCTCAAACGTCGTTTCGATGAACTCGACCTTAAGAAATTCAAAGAATTCATTCACTTCGGTTTGACTTCACAAGACATCAATAACGTTGCTGTGCCTCTTACTTTGAGAGATGCTAACGCTAACATTTACTTGCCAGCAATGCAAGAACTTAGAGCCAAACTCTTCGCAATGGCAGAAGAATGGAAAGACGTTCCAATGTTGGCTCACACTCATGGTCAACCAGCAAGTCCAACACACCTCGGTAAAGAAGTTTATGTCTTCGTTGAACGTATCGACAACCAAATCAACAATTTGAAAAACATTCCTTTCTGTGCTAAATTCGGCGGCGCGACTGGTAACATGAACGCTCATAAAATCGCTTATCCACAGATTGAATGGAAAAACTTCGCTAACAATTACATCAACAATAATTTAGGTCTCACAAGACTTCAAACAACAACACAGATTGAACACTACGATTTCATGGCAGCTTACTTTGATGCAGTGAAACGTATCAACACAATCTTAATCGACCTCGCTCGCGACATTTGGCAATATGTTTCAATGGAATATTTCAAACAAAAAATCAAAGCAGGAGAAGTCGGTTCGTCAGCAATGCCTCATAAAGTAAACCCAATCGACTTTGAAAACGCAGAAGGTAACCTCGGTTTGGCAAACGCTATCTTCGAACACCTCAGCGCTAAGCTTCCTATCAGCCGTATGCAACGTGACCTCACCGACTCAACAGTGACAAGAAACGTCGGCGTGCCTTTGGCTCACACAATGATTGCTATCGCTTCATTATTGAAAGGTCTCGACAAACTTATCCTTAACGAAGAAAAATTAAGAGAAGACTTGTTGAACAACTACGCTGTTGTCGCTGAAGCTATCCAGACAATCTTACGTCGCGAAGAAGTTGAAGGTGCATACGAATTGTTGAAAGGCTTGACACGCACAAATGAAAAAGTCACACGCGAATCAATCGACAGATTCATCGATGAACTTCCTGTCAGCGATGCTGTTAAAGCTGAAATGCACGTTATAACTCCTGAAAACTATACAGGCTACAGTTTTTAACTTTTAAATAAAAAGAAAGAATAGGGGAATTTTATTATAAAGTTCCCCTTAAATTTATACTGATGAAAATCAATAAGTTCAATAGAATACTTGGCTACGTTAAACCATATTGGGGCAGCGTGACGATGAATATAGTGTTTGTCATACTTTCAACTATATTTTCATTGTTCTCGTTTTCAATGATTGTCCCTTTTCTAAATCTTTTGTTTAATCCTGATAATCTTATTACAGTGAAGCCAGAATTCTCTTTGAGTTCTGACGCGCTTCTCGAGACGATGAATTATTATATCAGCGCGATTATCATTGCAAAAGGTCAGAAAATGGCGTTGTTGTTTATCTGCGCCATGCTGGTGTTTGCGTTTTTCCTGAGAAACCTCACGACATATATGGCGAGTTACTATATGGCTGCAGTGAGAGTCAATTCTATAAAAGACTTAAGGACAGCGGTTTATAATAAGATTCTTGTTCTTCCTTTGTCGTTTTATAGTAAGCAGAAAAAAGGTGATATCATCGCAAGAATTACCACCGACCTTCAGGAAATTGAAGTCTCTATCATGAATTATTTAGATGTTTTCATCAAATCGCCGATTACCATTATCGCGTATTTCGCTTATATGCTTGGCGTTAGCTGGGAACTTACATTATTCGTTTTATGTGTTTTGCCAATAGGTGGAATCGTAATCGGCAAGATAGGAAAGTCGTTGAAGAAAGACTCAAAAGAAGGACAGACACGTCTCGCAAATATCATCGCTAATATTGAAGAAACGATTTCAGGTTTGCGTATCATCAAGGCTTTCAATGCGATAAGTTATACCAATGAAAAGTTTGAGGAACAAAATGAAGGTTATTCCAAACTGTTAAGATTTGTTCACAGAAAAAGAGACCTCAGTTCTCCTATGAGCGAATTGCTTTCTGCGGTAGTCATTTCCATCGTACTTTGGTTCGGCTCGACGCTCATTTTATCCGGCGACGCTACTATAACAGCAGCTAATTTCATAGCATATATCATTGTTTTTTCACAAATCATTCCTCCGGCAAAATCGTTTTCAAATGGATTCTATAACCTGCAAAAAGGAATGGCATCGGCTGAACGTGTCTTTGAAATCCTTGATGCTGATGAAGTTATATATCAAAAGAAAAATGCTTTGAGCATAAATGACTTTAAAGATTCTATCAAATATAATAATGTAGTCTTCCGCTACGGAAAAGACGATGTCTTAAAAAATATTAACTTAAATATTGAAAAAGGCAAGATGGTCGCTTTGGTAGGGGAGAGCGGCGGTGGTAAATCTACGATGGTGGATTTGTTGCCTCGTTTCTATGACGTTTGCGAAGGCACGATAACAGTTGATGGCATTGACATTCGCGATTATAAGATTAACGACCTTCGTTCTTTGATGGGAATCGTAAGTCAGGAAAGTATTTTGTTCAACGACACTGTTCATAACAACATCGCTTTCGGTATGCAAAACGCTACTCGAGAAGAAGTTATTGAAGCTGCGAAAGTCGCTAATGCTCATGAGTTTATCATGCGGCTTGAAAATGGTTACGACACATATATCGGCGACAGAGGCATGAACCTCTCTGGCGGTCAAAGGCAGAGGTTGAGTATCGCACGCGCCGTGTTGAAAAACCCACCTATATTAATACTTGACGAGGCGACATCTTCACTCGATACAGAATCAGAAAAACTTGTACAAGATGCGCTTTCTAAGATTATGAGCAACAGGACTTCCGTCGTTATCGCACATCGTCTTTCAACGATTCAGAATGCCGATGAAATCATAGTCCTAGCAAAAGGACATATCGTTGAACAAGGCAAACACGACGAACTCATCGCAAAGAACGGCGTTTATAAGAGACTGACGGATTTGCAGTCGTTTAATTAGGAATTGAGGGTATGAGGAATTAAGGAATTGAGGGTATGAGGAATTGGTAGGGACGAGATTTATCGCGTCTGAATATTAGGAATTAGAAGTTGGGAATTGAAGCTTTGGTTTTGGTGTAATACTGTAATTCTTCATTCTTAATTTTTCATTATTCATTATTTCAAAAAAATCTTTACTCTTTAGTCCTTAGTCTTTAGACTTTTTATTATCTTTGCCAATCATAATTTGAAAAAGAAAGTTAAAACTATTTAAACTAATAAGATTAGAAATGGATTTAAGTAAAGTTGTAGCTATATCAGGCAAACCAGGTTTGTTCTTGGTTTCAGGTCAAGGCACAGGAAAATTAGTTGTTGAATCATTGCTCGATGGCAAACGCACTCCAGCTTTCGCTAACGATAAAATCAGTTCTTTGGAAGAAATCAGCATCTACACAACAGGTGATGACAAACCTCTCAAAGAAGTTTTCATGAGCATTCATGAAAAATTGGGTGACAACATCGGTTTCGATCCTAAAAAAGTTTCTCCAGTAGAACTTAAAGAAAAATTCATGTTGATACTTCCAGAATACGATGAAGATTCAGTTTATCAATCAGATATGAAAAAAGTTTTCCAATGGTATCAACTCCTCAACGACAAAGGTCTCTTAGACTTCACAGTTGAAGAAAATACAGAAGAAACAAAATAACCTAAAGATTAACGTAGGTCGTCATTCGACGACCTTTTTTGTATATAAGCCATGAAGAAAATCACAGACTTCCGTTTAATAGAGAAAAAAGAATGGGCAAAGTCGACATATCTTTTGCTTCAGTCTGACGAACCTCTCGAAGAAATCAAGGCTGGTCAGTTTGTGCAAGTTCGCGTCGATGATGCACAGCACACTTATCTCCGTCGTCCTATATCAATTCACGACGTCGACTATCAAAATCGCACTATAACATTGTTGGTTCAAAGAGTAGGCGAGGGCTCAAACAAAATCGCTGACACAGAACTCAACGACACCTTAAATATAATATATCCTCTCGGCAACGGATTTACTATTCCTGAAAAAAATCAGAATGCTATCCTCGTTGGCGGCGGCATCGGCATCGCACCTCTTTATTACCTCGGTAAGATGTTGAAAGAGAAAGGTATCGAACCTCAGTTCTTGCTCGGCGGACGTTCGAAGAGCGACCTCATCATGCTTGAAGATTTTGAATCTGTCGGAAAAGTTTATATCACAACAAACGACGGCTCTTTAGGCGAAGAAGGTTTCGTGACACAACACTCAATCTGGAAGGAAAAGAAATTCGACATGATTTATACTTGCGGCCCTAAGCCAATGATGATGGCTTTGACCAAGATGGCTCGCGAAAACAACATCGACTGCGAAGTGTCATTGGAAAACCTCATGGCTTGCGGTCTCGGCGCTTGTCTCTGCTGCGTGGAAAACACCATAGAAGGTCACGTATGTGTTTGTAAAGAAGGTCCTGTAATCAATATAAATAAATTGTTATGGTAAACGAAATAATACAACTCGGTAAAGGTCTCACATTGAAGAATCCTGTGATGACAGCATCAGGAACCTTCGGTTATGGCGAAGAATATGCCGACTTCATCGACTTGTCACAAATCGGTGGCATACTTGTCAAAGGTACAACATTGAATCATCGTGAAGGAAATCCATATCCTCGTATGGCTGAGACTCCTTCTGGAATGCTCAACGCTGTCGGACTTCAAAACAAAGGCATTGAATATTTCGTTGAGACAATTTATCCAAGAATAAAAGACATCGACACAAATATGATTGTCAACGTTTCTGGTTCAACGATAGAAGACTATTGCGCAGTGGCTGAGAAAGTCAATGCTTTAGAAAATATCCCTGCTATCGAACTCAACGTTTCATGTCCTAACGTGAAACAAGGCGGCATGGCATTCGGCGTCACAACTACAGGCATCGAACAAGTCGTGAGCGCAGTGGGAAAAGTTTATGACAAACATCTTATCGTAAAACTTTCTCCTAACGTAACAAGCATCGCCGACTTGGCATTGGCAGCTGAAGCATCAGGCGCAGACTCAGTCTCATTGATTAACACACTTCTCGGTATGGCTATCGACGCTGAAAAGAGAAGGCCTAAATTGTCAACAATAACAGGCGGTTTGTCTGGAGCTTGCGTCAAACCAATCGCTTTGAGAATGGTATGGCAAGTCGCTAAGGCTGTGAAGATTCCTGTAATCGGATTGGGCGGTATCTCATCAGCAACAGACGCTATCGAGTTCTTGCTCGCAGGTGCATCAGCGATAGAGATTGGTACAGCCAACTTCATCGACCCAACAATCACTGTTAAAGTTGCTAAAGGCATCGTTGAATATTGCGAACGCCACGGCATCAAGAACGTCAGCGACTTGACGGGAGCTTTGGAGGTTAATTCATAATTCACAATTCATAATTCATAATTAAAAAATTGTGCATTATGCATTATGAATTATGCATTAAAAAAATTATGCATTATGCATTATGCATTATGAATTAAAATTGTAAATTTGCGCAAAATTTTAAAAATATATTAAGAAAGATATACTATGGGAAGAGCATTTGAATACCGCAAAGCGGCTAAGATGAAAAGATGGGGCCACATGTCAAGAGTGTTCCCAAAACTCAGTAAGATGATCACTATCGCAGCTAAAGAAGGCGGCGCAGATCCAGATATGAACCCAAGATTGCGTCAAGCTATCATCAATGCTAAGGCAGAAAACATGCCTAAAGACAACAT
>JAZLAL010000121.1:0-8784 GCA_045613185.1 Bacteroidales bacterium
TGCCGTTCCTCCGGAACTTCAATATTAGAATATATTGGTAAATATTTTAAATTTAGGATAGAAAAAAAGACAGGTGACTTGGGCTGTTTTGTATGCCCGTTACCTGTCTTTTTTCGCTCAACTGCCAACCATTTTTGGCAAAATTACCTTTTTAATTAAGTTTTTAAGTTGCTAAGTTTTTGTGGATGAAAAAATCCGTGTAAATACTTGCGATTCGTGGAGACAAATCCGTGGAGACCAAAACCTCCGTGGAAAACTACACGATATTGACTTCTGGTTTGATTTCAATACTGAATTTTTCTTTCACGCTGTCTTGGATTTTCTTCATGAGGTCCAGAATTTCTTCTGGTTTTCCTCCGCCATAATGAACCAATACCAAAGCTTGTTTGTCCCAAACACCTACATGATTTTCCTTGTGACCTTTCCATCCTGTTTTGTCGATAAGCCATCCTGCAGGAATCTTCACGCCGTTTTCATTAGGATATGACGGCATATCAGGATAAATTTCTTTAAGTCGATTGAATGTTTCAACCTCTACTATTGGATTCTGGAAGAAACTGCCGACACTGCCAATTACGCCTACTTCCGGAAGTTTTGCGGCGCGAATCTGTTTAATGGCTTCGGCAACATCAGAAAGAGTAGGGGAAAAGATGCCGTTTTTTTCTAAATATTCTTTAACATTACCATATTCTAAGTTTAAGTCTGCTTTCCGTTTTAACTTAAAATCGATTGCAACGATGAAATATTTCTTGTTTTCTTCTTTTTTGAAAACACTATTACGATAAGAAAAATCGCAGTCTTCATTACTGAAGATAACTCTGTCGCCGTTAGTTAAGTCGATGGTATAAACGCAGTCGATGCAGTCTTTTACCTCAACTCCGTAAGCGCCGATATTTTGTACGGGAGAAGCACCTACGCTGCCAGGAATGTCAACCAAATTCTCAAGTCCGTAAAGATTGTTTTTAATTGTAAAATCGACGAAGTCTTTCCAAACTTCTCCCGACATACATCTTACTATGATGTGATTCTGAGTTACTGAGTTACTGAGTTTCTGAGTTTCGTCATCATCAGGAGATATTGTGATTCCTTTTAAATTAGAGTGTATCACGGTGCCGTCAAAATATTCGTTGCTGAAAAGAATGTTGCTGCCACCGCCAAGAATCAAGGTTTTGTTATCGTTAAATATATTGTTTTCAATAAGATATTCTATATCTTTCAATGAACCGATTTCGTAGTACTTTTCGGCTACGACGTCAAATCCCATTGTGTTTGATTCTATCAATGAATATTGATTTTTAACAGTGTTATTGGACGAATTTAGTTGCCTGTTGTCCGTTGTCTGTTGTCCTTTCATAGAAATATTTTTTTTTCAAAATTAAGTTTTTTTTTGCAAAAGTAAGACATAAAAGATTTAATTTTATAATCTCAAAAAATGAATGAAATTGAAAAGAGTAATAGTATCGGTAATCAACGACTTAGTCACGGACCAGAGAGTTAATAAGTCGTGTCTGACACTTCAGAAGGCTGGCTTCGAAGTGTTGCTGGTTGGTCGTAAGCAAAGGAAAAGTCCTGGCATGGATGAGCGTCCGTATGCTTCACACAGGATGAGGCTCATTTTTGAGAAAGGACCTCTTTTCTATGCGGAATATAACATAAGGCTTTTCTTATTTCTGCTTTTTCATCGCGCCGACTGTTTGTTATCCAACGACTTAGATACATTATTGCCTTCTTTTCTTGTTTCAAAGATAAAGAGAATAAAATTGATTTACGACAGCCATGAGTATTTTACAGAAGTTCCAGAACTCGTGAGTCGTCCGAAAGTTCAGAAAGTTTGGCGTAAAATTGAAGAATTCGTCTTGCCCAAGATGAAGGAAATGATTACCGTTAACGAATCAATTGCGAACCTGTTCCGTGAGAAGTATGGCATTAAGGTTCATGTGATTAGAAATATTCCTATACGCAAGATGTTGCCAGAACCGGCAACAAGGGAAGCTTTAGGACTTCCTAATGACAAGCATATTCTTATATTACAAGGCTCAGGAATCAATATTCACAGAGGTTCTGAAGAACTAGTCGATGCGATGCAATATCTTGATGATTGTATTTTGTTGATAATAGGCGGTGGCGATGTTCTTCCTGTTTTAAAACAAAAAGTTGTTGATAATCATTGGGAAGATAGAGTACGCTTTTATCCAAGGATGCCTTATAAAGACATGATGGCTATAACGCGTTTGGCAGAAGTAGGTTTTACATTAGATAAGGACACGAATTTGAATTATAGATTCAGTCTTCCGAATAAATTATTTGATTACATTCAGGCTAATGTCCCGATAATAGCATCGCATCTTACAGAAATAGAACGTATTATCAGAGATTATAATATCGGTGCTTTTATTGATGAACATAATCCTGTGCATATAGCAGAAAAAATTAAAGAAGTCATTTCTGATGAAGAGACTTTGAAAACATGGAAAAATAATCTTAACTTCGCGGCACAAGAGTTGTGTTGGGAAAACGAAGAACAAACTTTGATAAGAATTTATGAGCAGTACATCTGATAAACATCTGCATATCGTCAGTTTCGATATTCCATATCCGGCCAATTATGGCGGAGTCATCGACGTCTTTTTTAGAATTAAAGCACTGTCAGAACGTGGTGTTAAAATTCATTTGCATTGTTTTGAATACGGACGTGAGCATTCAGAATATCTAGAGAGCTTTTGTCATTCTGTAAATTATTATAAGAGAGATACAAAGGTAACAAAGCTGTTTAATTCTTTGCCATATATCGTGTGTTCACGCGATTGCGAAAACCTGAGAGAAAATCTCTTGAAAGATGATTATCCTATACTTTTGGAAGGATTGCATTGTTGCGGAGTCTTGATGCACGATGAGTTTCAAAATAGGAATATCATTGTGAGAGCTCATAATGTCGAGCATGAATATTATGAACATCTGGCAATGGCGGAAGTCGATTCTAAGAAGAAACTTTATCTGAGACAAGAGGTCTCGAAGTTGAGAGATTTCGAAGCAATTTTACATAAAGCCAAGGCAATATTGGCGATTTCTCAAAAAGATTATGAATATTTCTCTGAGAAATATAAGAATGTTTACAAAGTTACGGCTTATAATGCTTATACAGAAGTTGATATTATAGAAGGTAGCAGCGATTATGTGTTGTATCATGGAAACCTTTCTGTAGCAGAGAATTATGCTGCAGCAGAATATCTGGTCGAGACATTTAGTAAAATCAATGTGAAGCTGAAGATAGCAGGTATGAATCCGCCTCAGCATTTGGTTAAAATGATAGAAGAGGTTGATAATGTGGAGCTTATTGAAAGTCCAGATGATCAGATGTTATTCGATTTGATACGTCATGCGCATATAAATATATTGGTGACAGAACAAGCTACAGGCCTTAAGTTAAAATTATTAAACACATTATTCAACGGACGCTTCTGTCTTGTTAATGATAAAATGGTTGAAGGATTGGATGTCAATGGCTTGTGCTATGTCGTTAATGATCAGAATGCGATTAGATTTGCTGTCGATGAGCTTATGCCACGACGCTTCGATGCTCACCAGATAGAACGTCGTAGAAAAAATATGAAGAACTTCTATAATATTGAAGAAGCTACTGATATTCTGTTGAAATTGATAGAGAATTAGTTGTGAGCCGTGAGCATTGGGCTATGAACATTATGGATTATGAATTGAAAAAGATAACAATTAAGGAAGCTGCTGAGCAACTGAATGTTTCTGTTGTGAGTATTCATAATTGGATTAAGGACGGTTCTTTGCAGAAAACCAATAATGTCCTTACTCAAAAAAATATCGATGATTTTAGGGATAATTTTTTGAATAATAAGAAGTTGTCTTCTCGTGCAAATAAGCAGTACAAAGACTTGCACAATCATAGTTCTTTGTCGAAAGAGATAAAGAAATATTTAAAGTCTTCTATGTCAGGTGATGATGTTTCTTTGAAATACGAATCATCATTGTCTGAATCATATAAAAATAAAGAAGGAATTTATTATACTCCTCAATATATCGTTGAGGATATGTTAAAATCTGTTAATGAAACAGATAATAAATTGTTTCTTGATCCATGTTGTGGTTCTGGTAATTTCATAATTGAAGCAATAAAGAAAGGCATAGCTCCTCAAAATGTCTATGGATTAGATGTGGATGAAAATGCAGTTGCTATTACCAAGAAGAGAATCAAGGACTTGTGCGGTTATGATAGCGATAATATCATCTGCGCCGATTTCCTTAGTCAATGGTCAAAAGTCAAAAGTCAAAAGTTTGACTATATCTTCACTAATCCGCCTTGGGGTAAGAAAATCAATAAAGTTGATAAAGTCAGATATTCTTCTTTATATAATTCAGGAAACAGTATCGACACTTCGGCTTTGTTTTATTTCGCTTCATTGAAGATGTTAAAAGAAGATGGTGTGATAGGAATGTTAATGCCAGATTCATTCTTTAACATCAGTTCTTTTGAAGACGCTCGCAAGTCGTTGATGAACTTGCAGATAAATCGTATTGTTGATTATGGCAATGCGTTCAAAGGATTGATGACGAAGGCAGTAGCTTTTGTTGCGACTAATGTCGAAAGTCAAAAGTCAAAAGTCAAAAGTTTTATAGAATGTGAGATATATAATGTTAAAAAACATTTGCGTTTACAGGACGGATTTGCATATGTTCCAAAGCATATCTTTAATTTTCATATAGAAGAAAGTGATAATGATGTTATACGTCATGTCTTTTCTTTACCTCATATCACGTTGAAAGACAATGCTAAGTGGGGGCTTGGTGTCATTACTGGAAATAATGATAAAATATGTAAGAAAGAAAAGGTACAAGGCTATGTTCCAATTTACAGAGGAAAGGATATTTTGAAGAATGATTTATCTGCACCATCTCTGTATATAAATGAAAATCTTGAAGGTTGTCGTCAGGTAGCGGATATGGATTTATATAAGGCCACAGAGAAAATCATTTATCGTTTTATTTCCAATAAGATAATATGTTATCACGATACAGAGCAACGATATATATTGAATAGTGCTAACTTGTTCATTCTTAATGATGATTTTCCGATATCGTGTACACAAGTCGTTGATTTGTTGAATTCAGATTTCATGAACTGGCTTTTCAGAAGCATCTTCAATACGCACAAAGTCTTGCGTGGTGACTTGGAAATGTTGCCGATATTTCATGAATATTTCAAGCAATACGAAAAATTTTCAGAAGAAACATTGAAGGAATACCTTGGATGTAATGCATAATTTACAATGCATAATGCATAATTGTTTTTATTATGAATTATGAATTATGAATTATGAATTATTTTTCATATCAATCACAGTTCCTTCATCGCATTTTAGGATTCTTGAAGGATATTTCAAGATAAGGTTATAATTGTGTGTTGCCATCAGTATTGTCTTGCCTTTAGCGCTGATGTCGCGTAGTAAATTCATGATGTCGTTTGTTGTTTCAGGGTCGAGGTTGCCAGTAGGTTCATCGGCAAGTATCAGTTCAGGGTCGTTGAGCAATGCTCTTGCCACCGCAATGCTTTGTTGTTCGCCACCGGAAAGCTGATGAGGTATCGATTTGCGTTTGTGAGGAAGCCCGACTTGTTTCAAGACCTCGTCGATTCTTTTTGATATGGCGTTTTTATCTTTCCAGCCTGTTGCATCTAAAACGAAAGAGAGGTTATCTTCAACGCTGCGATCGTAAAGCAATTGGAAATCTTGAAACACAATTCCTATTTTTCTTCTTAGCATAGGGATTTCGCGGTGTCTGATTTTGCGGAGATTGTATCCAGCGATGCTTGCATTTCCTTCTTTAGCAGGGAGGTCGGCATATAAAGTCTTTAATAATGACGATTTGCCACTGCCAGTTTTGCCAATCAGATAAACGAATTCGCCTTCGTTGATGTCAAAATTGACATTTTTTAAAATACATCTTTTATGCTGGTATATAGCTGCTTTTTTGAAAGAAATGACTTTTCCTGAATTCATAATTCACAATTCATAATTCATAATAGACACCTTCGAAATGGATTCAAACCCAATGCGAATAGTTACTAGCAAAAATAAGAATTTTATTTATATGTAGATTAAATGCTAAAAATAATTCCGTTACAGATTTCAAAACCTTGATTCCGATTACCAGCTTCCTCCAGCGCCGCCGCCACCGAAGCTTCCGCCGCCGAAACCACCGAAGCCGCCTCCGCCAAATCCTCCTGAGCCACCAGAGAATCCACCCCAATGATCATGGTGATGATGATGTCTGTGACGATTGCTGTTGTTGTTTAAAACACTTAGCCAGAACAAAGTTCTCCAGAATGATGAACTGTCTTTTTTAGATGAAATTGTCGTTCCGATTTTGCTTATAAAAGTTATATATAAAATCATCATGATCATTCCAATGATGATGATAATCAAAGTTGCTAGTTCAGAGTATTCTTTTGGCTTATTTTCCGCAGAGAAACTGCCTGATGCTAATTTTATTATAATGTCTGTAGCGTCATCGATAGCTGTGAAATAATCGTCGTTCTTGAAATTAGGTATCATCACGTTTTCGATGATTCTTTTCGCCATCGCGTCAGGAATGTAAGCTTCGAGTCCGTAACCGACGCTGATGAACACTTCTCCTTTGGTTTCATTCTTTGGTTTTACAAGTATAACGATTCCGTTGTTTTCTTTTGTTCCGACACCCCATTTTTCACCTAGCTGATAAGCAAAGTCGGCTGCTGTTTGTTGTGCCTTGAAGGTCGTTGACGAATACCACGGCGATTTGTGTGGACGTTGTGTCGTTATAGTTTCTTAACTTCTGTTCGAGATAATTATTCTGCGATACGGTCAATGTTTTCGTGTAGTCGTTGACCAGACGCGGTGGAGTGGGACGACTCGGTATCTGCTGAGCGTGACATGCAAAAACCACGAATAACAATAAAAATAAGGTGGAGATTTTTTGTCCACGGAAATTCACTAAATGACACGAAGTTTTTTTATTCATAACAGTTCACTAAAACAATCCACTAAAAAACACGAATTGACACGAAATCTTTTTATTCAACTCCTAACTCCTTAATTCCTCAAATCCTTAATTCCTCAACTCCTTAGTTCCTCAATTCCTTAATTCCTCAACTCCTTAGTTCCTCAATTCCTCAAATCCTAACTAAACGAAATCTCATCGCTCAGTTCATTGATATCATCGCTTTGATGAGGGAAATATTCTTTTAGTTTCTCCCCGCATTTCAATATGCCGGCAATGAGTCCTTCTGTGAATTTGTTTTCTTTGAAGTTAGAAATCATTTCATCTTTGATGTCGTTCCAGAAGTCGTGTTCGACGTTTTTGTTGATACCTTCGTCGCCGATGATTGCGAATTTATGGTCTTTGACGGCGAGGTAGAACAAGATGCCGTTGCGCGCGGCAGTACGATCCATCTTTAAATCGTAAAACAATTCTGCCGCGCGCTCCAGTGCCTCTTCTTTACAATGATTCTCAATATGCACTCTTATTTCACCGGAGGTGTCGAGCTCCGCTTCCTTGATGGCAGCTACTATCTTCTGCTGCTCTTCTTTTGTAAAGAATGATCTCGCTGACATCGTAAAAAAATTAAAATTCAACTTTTGGTGCTACTTCAGAACCTGCCGCTGCCTCGAAATATGCTTTCTTCTCGAAGCCAAACATGTTGGCTACTATGTTAGTAGGAAATCTGCGTAAGCCTGTGTTATATTCTTTGACAGCTTCGTTGAAGTTCTTTCTCTCAACAGCGATGCGGTTTTCTGTGCCTTCAAGCTGTGCCTGCAACTCCATGAAGTTCTGGTTTGCTTTTAAGTCTGGATATTTCTCTACTGTGACTAACAATCTCGACAATGCGCCTGATAGCTGGTCTTGTGCTGCTTGGAAAGCTTTGATGTTTTCTTCTGTCAAGTTGTCAGCATTGAAATTCACTGATGTTGCTTTCGCTCTTGCTGAAACAACGTCTGTCAAAACTTGTTGTTCGTGTTCTGCGTAGCCTTTCACTGTCGCCACGAGATTAGGGATGAGGTCTGCACGACGTTGGTAAACGTTCTCAACCTGTGCCCATTTTGAATTTACATTTTCTTCCTTGTTGACCAAGCCGTTGTATTTTCCGATAAACCAGAAAACTATCAAGGCAACGACGCCAACGATTAAAATAATGGTGTTTTTGTTTTTCATATTTTCTCCTTTCTAAAGACGCAAAGACTGAAAGTCGCAAAGTCGCAAAGTATTTCTCTGTGTCTCTGTGTCTCTGCGTCTCTGTGTCTTTAAATCTCGTTAAAACTTCTCTTAACAAACTCATTCAAATCCTTACCTTTCAATAAGTTCTTTGAAAGACGAGCTAAGTCGTACAACTGATGAATTGTGTTCTTTTGTTCTTCTTCGTTTTTATCTACAAGACCAGCGATGACTGGGTTGTTGGCGTTGAGCATAAGAGTGTAGCTGTCTGGCATTCCGCCCCACATCGACATTCCGTTCATAGCACTCATCTCTTTCATACGACGCATGAATTCGTTTTGAATTACTTCAACAGGAGCGTCAGTTTCGTTTAAGTTGCTGAATTCTACGTTGAAAGATGTCTTGTCAATGATTTCTTCAAAAACTTTCTTGACAGATTCTTTTTGTTCGTCGTTGAGTTTCGACTCTTTTGATTCTTCTTCTTTCTCAATGAGTTTGTCGATAGAAGCTGAGTCAACGCGAGCAAATTGACAGTCGCCGTATTTTTGTTCCAAAGTGCTGATGAAA
>JAZLAL010000122.1:0-13102 GCA_045613185.1 Bacteroidales bacterium
AGCAGCTAAATGCCGCGCAACATTAGGCGAAATCTCTATGGCATGCGAAAAAGTAGCAGGTCGTTATAAAGCAGTTATTCGTACAATCTCAGGAGTTTATTCTATGGAAACAAAAGGTGACGCTAAATTCGCAGAAGCAGTTGCTAAAGCTGACGAATTCGCTAAGATTGAAGGACGCCGTCCTCGTATCATGATTGCTAAGATGGGTCAAGACGGTCACGACCGCGGCGCTAAAGTCGTAGCAACAGGTTACGCTGACATAGGATTCGACGTTGACATGGGACCATTGTTCCAAACACCAGCAGAATCAGCACGTCAAGCAGTTGAAAACGACGTTCACATCCTCGGCGTTTCAAGTTTGGCAGCAGGTCACAAGACTCTCGTTCCTCAAGTTATTGAAGAACTCGAAAAATTAGGTCGCCCAGACATCATGGTAGTTGTTGGTGGTGTTATCCCTCCACAAGATTACCAATTCTTGTACGACGCTGGCGCAGCAGCTATCTTCGGACCTGGCTCAGTCATCAGCGACTCTGCAATCAAGATGTTAGATTTGCTTTTAGCAGCAAGAGGATAATAGCTGTGAGCTATGAGCCTTGAGCTGTGAGCTCAAAATACAAAAGGCTAAAGGAGATTTCCTTTAGCCTTTAATTTTGCATTATGCATTATGTATTATTTCACAACAAGTTTTTCAACTTTACCGTTTACGTTAACGAAATAAACGCCTGTATTTAAGTCTTTGATATCTATTGTTGCGTTTTCAGTGACATTTACATCCTTCACACAACGACCTGTCATATCAAAAATCTTCACGTTTGCATCGCCATTTGAAATAATCTTAACTTCAGTTGAAGCAGGATTTGGATAGATAGCGCAATTGTTTTCTAATTCAGCAATGTTGAGTGTACCGTTTTTATGAGCTTCAATAGCAGCATCAATTTCACCAATAAGATGTTGTGTTGAATTGATTGGCCAAAGGTCATCAATGATGATTGTACGATCTGGAGCAATAAGTTTTACTGTTGCAAGGAATTGCGCACCATAAGCATCACAGATATCATGAACATCGCTACCTTCTGTGAATTTATGGATAATTGGGAAGTCTGTTTGATAGTCTACACTCCACCAGTTTGCGGTGAGGCTGTCACCTGTTGGAGCTATACCAATGTAATAAACTTCGTCTTGATTTGCACCATAATTATAGTATGATTCAGCTATAATTTGAGAGAATTGACCTTCTTGATCTTCTGTATCAGGAATAAAGAAATAAAGGAATGCATATTGTCCGTTATCTAAGATATCGTACAAATGTACTTGTCTTCCATAATCGTCAATACAATGAAAGTCTGGAGCTGTTGTTTGTGCTTTAACACCGAAAGCAAGCATCAAAACAACGATTAAAGATAAAAATCTCTTCATAAGTGTTTGTTTTAATTGTTAATATAATTTATTTATTTTTTTGCTTTGAGTTGTGAGCTATGAGCTACGAGCAATTGCTCATGACTCACAGCTCACGGCTCATGACCTATCATTTCTTAACAAATCTCTTAACGATTTCTCCTTCGCTTGTAACAACTTTCACGAAGTAAATTCCGCTATTAAGATTTGCTACATTGATAACTGACTGCTGACCGCTGATAGCTGACAGATCTTGTTGTCTTCCAAAGATATCATAAACCTCTATAGTCAGTGTCTGAGTCAGTGTCTGAGTCTCAATATAGAGTCTGTCGTTAACAGGATTTGGATAGATTACAAAGTCATTTTCAGCGACTTCGACATTGCCATCAGGATTTTCTGGGTCTTCGCCTTCAGCTGGCGTTGTAGCACAATCTTCATTTGAATGTTCTGACTCGCCTACTGTATTGACAGCTGTAACTGTGAAGCAATATTCAGTTTCTGGATAAACTTTTATTTCAACTTCTGTTCCCAAAACCTGACCATCACCGACGAGTTTACCTTTATGATAAACATAATAGAACATAGCTGTTTCAACAGCTTCCCATTCTACTACAATGAGTCCTGAATTTTCAGCATAAACATTAATCACAGGTGCTGATGGAACTGTTGTTGGTTCTGGATATTCTGGATCTTCGCCATCATCTTCGCCTTCTGTTTTTGTTGTAGCGCAGACTTCAACTACATCGCTTTCGTCTGTTGGATAAACTGCTGAAACCTCGAAGCAGTATTTTTTACCTGCTGTCAAACCTTCAAATGTGTATGTGGTGTCTTCTAAACCTAACACATGGCTATCGAAACTTTTTGGTGTGTAGATATTGTAGCTAGTTGCACCTTCGATAGCATCCCAAGTTAATGTAACTGTTGTTTCTGTTGTTGTAGTTACTACATTTGGAATTTCTGGTTTTAATTGTTCTTCATTGTCGTCACCGCCTTCGTTGCCGGTGTTGTCGTCACCGCCTTCGTTGCCAGTATTATCATCGCCACCTTCTTCGCCAGTATTATCATCGCCGCCTTCATTGCCAGTGTTGTCATCGCCGCCTTCATCTTCACCTGGAGCTTTTGTTGTAGCGCAGACTTTAAATGCATTGCTTTCGTCTGTTGGATAAACTGCTGAAACTTCGAAGCAATATTCTGTACTTGCTGTTAAACCTTCAAATGTGTATGTTGTGTCTTCTAAGCCTAACACATCGCTATCGAAACTTTTTGGTGTATAAATATTATATTCTGTTGCGCCTTCAACAGCATTCCATGTTAATGTAACTGTTGTTTCTGTTGTTGTAGCCACTACATTTGGAGCTGCTGGTCCAACTGGAATTTCTATATTATCATCTTCGTCATCGCCACCTTCGTTGCCTGTGTTATCATCGCCACCTTCGTTGCCAGTATTGTCATCACCGCCTTCATTGCCAGTGTTGTCATCGTCTGTAACAAGATTTTCATTTATTATTCCAACGACTTGGTCTGCTGAAGTGATAGGCCAAATTTCTTCAAGAATGATATCATGATTTGGAGCGATAAGAACTAAAGCTGGCATCATAACACCCCATTGTCCACCATAAGTCTGAGAGATATAGTAAGCCTTATCTTTAGCGACTAAAGGATATTTAACATCTGTTATAACTGCCCAATTGTTAAGCAAAATGCTTTCATTAGCAGGATCTAAACCTATCAAATATACATCTTCTTGATTCATACCGAGGCCATTATACACTCCATTGATTATTGGAGCTTTTTCCTCTGACACCTCTGATTGATAGTTAAAGAAATAAAGCAATGCATGCTGTCCATTGTCGAGCACTTCAAACAATGTCTTTTCTGTTCCATTATCAGAAAATGTGAAATCTGCTGCTTCTGTTATAGCCAATCCTTGTGCCTTAACATTGAAAGCAAGCATCATAACAACGATTAAAGATAAAAATTTTTTCATAAGCCTTGTATTTAATTGTTAATTTATCTTTTGCTGTGAGCTGAGAGCTTCGAGCCGTGAGCTTTGAGCAATTGCTCGTAGCTCATGGCTCATAACCCAAAGCCTATTATTTCTTAACAAAGCGTTGTACTGCTTCGCCCTTTTCTGTAACGACCTTCACGAAGTAAATTCCGCTGTTCAAATTAGCAACGTTAATTGAGTTGCTGAGTTGCTGAGTTGCTGAGTTGCTGAGTTGCTGAATTCTTCCATAAACATCGTAAATCTCTATTGTCTGAGTCAATGTCTGAGTCTCAATATAGAGTCTGTCGTTAACAGGATTTGGATAAATATTGAAGTTGTTTTCAACAAGTTCTATGTTTCCTTCCGTTGTTGTCACGAACTCTACTTTTGTTATTTCGCCCCATTCTCCTTGAGCGTTTTTACCTTGAGCGATAGCATAGAATTCTGTATTTTCATGCAAGTCAATCCATTCCCATCTGTCAATATCATAAAGAGCATATGGGTCTGTGTAGATAATCTGCATTGTTGAGTCAACGCCTATTGAGTCAGCATATGCTTTTTCTATAAGGATGTAATGATATTCTGCTGTTTCTTCATTAGGAGTTGCTGTCACGAATACTGAAGTATTTGATGTTACTTCCACTTGAAGGTCGATGACAGAAACGCCGTTGCCACCGAGGACTTCTGTTGTAACTTTTTGTCTGTCTATTTGCAATATTTCGCCTTCAATATCTTTTGACAATACGAAGACTGTATATTCTGTATTAGGAATAAGTTCATCCCATAAGTGTGTTGAAGGACCTTGTCTTTCGATGCTCCATTCTTCGATAAGTTGTTCCAAAGACACGCCAAATACTGTAGTCCATTGTTCCATTGCAGCTTCTGTATCGAGCAAGATATAATATGAAGCACATTCTCCTGCTGGATTGAAAGAGACATCAACAGTTGTTGTAGTCACGTCAGTAACTGTTATTTCCACCATAGGAGTCAATTCTTCTTCTTCACCTTCGTCTTCGCCACATTCATATTCTTTAATTCCGAAAGGAGTAAGAGCTGAGATGATGTCGTTAGCTTCTTTCATTGGAGAAATATCTTGGAGTGCGATGCTCTTATCAGGAGCGATGAGGATAGTTGTTGGATATTCCCATACTTGGTAAAGCTCTCTTGTGATATCGAAAGCATCGCCTTCCATGCCATTGCTTTCGTCCGTATTAAGAATCATTGGGAATTCAATTCCGTATTCCTCAACATATTTCTTTGTTATGCTTGTTGTACCATTAGGCACGACGCCGATAAAGAAAACATCGTGTTGATTGCAGCCTAATTTCTTATAAGCTTCAACTAATGGAGGTGTAACCTCTGCTGTTGCTTCGTTTGTTCTTGTATTGAAATGCAGCAAAACATGCTGTCCGCCCTCTAGAATTTCATATAGATTTATCTCATTTCCGAAGTAATCTGTAGTAGTAAAGTCAGGAGCTTGTGTTAATCCAGTTTGTGCGTTCAGTCCTAAGCTGAGCATAATAGAGATGATAATAGATAATAATTTTTTCATGATATTTACGATTTTAAGAACTCGCAAATATAATAATTATTTCTAATAAAAAAAAGGCAGCTACCTAAATTTTAGTAACTGCCTTTTTGAACATTTTATTATCAATTATTCAATAACTAATTTTTGAATATTGTAGATGACATCTTGTTGAATTGAAATGAAGTAAACACCTTTATTCAAGTTTTCTACATTGATAGTTGCATTGCTCATATCCATTACAGAAACTTGTTTTACGCAACGGCCTGTCATGTCGAAGATATTTACTTGAGCTTCACCGTTCAATGATGATTCAATATTGATCATTGATTGAGCTGGGTTTGGATAGATATTGAAGCCAGTTTCAACTTCTGCCAATGCTTCTGGCATTGTTGAGAACATTTCAACAGCTGTTTCGCCCCATTCGTTGCCAGCATTGAGAGCTGAACCTAAAGCAACATATTCTGTTTCTGGGGTAAGGTTATCCCATGTTGATTCTGAAGCTTGGTAGAATGGAATACCATCGTTACGGATTTGTTGGATTAAATTTTCAACGCCGAATTCATCGTAAGTAGCTTTTGTTACAACACCGAAGTGGAATTCTACTGTGAATTCGTTTGGAGTAGCTGTAACTGCAACGCTTGTTGATGTTGGTTTTGCTCTCAATGACACTGTTGCTGGACCAACTGCTTGTTCAACAACGAATTCATATTTTGTAGGAGCGAACCATTCACCTTCGCCATTTCTACCTACAGCAACGAGGTAATATGGTGTGTTAGGGAAGAATGTTGGTGTACCATCTTCTTTCTTAATAGGCAATTCATATATTTCTTCATCGCAGAATGGATGATCGTCGTTAGCGAGTGAATTGAGGAAAATGAATTGGTTTTCTGTTGGGAATGATGTAGTGCTATCAACACCTTCGTCATAGTATTCTTTTCTTGTGAATCCGAAGTGGTAATCTGCTGTTGATGCGTTTGGAATAGCCTTAGCAACAACGTGTGATGCTGAAATTTGAACAGTGAGTTCAAATGCTACTTCACCACCGTCACCAGGACATAATGTTTTTGTTTCAATAACTGATTTTTCACCGTTTTTGCCATCAAAACCAACAGCTTGTGCATAAACATAGTATTTTGTTGATTCTGTCAAGCCTTCGAATGTATGTGAAAATTCGTTGCTTTCTGCTAAAGTACCTTCAGCGATAACATCTTCTGATGTCAATTGTGCTGATTTTGAAATTGTGTAGTAGAATTTGTCAACTGCTGCGTTAGCACGGAAGTCAACGTGAACTTTTGTTGAAGCTTCAAGAACGTTTTTACCTGTTGCACCGTCAACTTTTGTTGTTTCAACAGAAACTGCTGGAGTTTGTTCGCCACAGTAATTTTCTTCGATATCGAAGTTTGTTGTGAAATACTCAACCATTTCTTCTGCTGATTTTGGATAATAGTCTTGAAGAACGATTTTACGGTCTGGAGCGATGAGGATACATGTTGGGTGAGCTGTAATACCATACATTTGTTCAATCTTATCGCCTGTATCACCACCTGTTTCTGTGTGGATTGTTGGGAATGGAACATCAAATTGAGCGAACCATTGTCCGATTGAATAAGATGCATTTTTGTCGGTTGGTGAAACTTCCATGAAGTAGATATCACCTTCGTTGCAACCTAACATATAATAAGCATCAATGATTCTTGGTGTTGTTTCTTTACATGGAACACATGTTGAGAAGAAGAAGTCAATCAATACATATTGACCGCCGTCTAAGATTTCGAAGAGGTCTATTTCTTCGCCATTATGAGCTGTTGATGTAAAGTTAACAGCTTCTGTTAAAGTTGTTTGTGCGCTTACGCCAATGCTTAATAACAAAGCAAAAACAAGTGTTAAAAATTTTTTCATTCTTTTTACTATTAAAATTAATTTTATGTGTTTGAAAATGATTTGCAAAGATAATATAAAAATGAGTGATTATGAATCAATGTTGAAAAAAAATGTAGAATGAAGAATGAAAAATGAATAATTCTCAATTCTACATTCTCAATTCTTAATTCTTAATAAATCTATTAACAACTTCTCCTTCGCTTGTAACAACCTTCACGAAGTAAACACCGCTGTTCAAGTTAGAAACATCAACTGAATTTCTGAAATTCTGAGATTCTGAGATTCTGAGGTTTTGAGTTTTTCCATAAACATCGTAAACTACAACTTCTTCGATTTCAGCTTCTGTTTCGATATATAATTTATCGTTAACAGGGTTTGGGTAAATATTGAAGTTGTTTTCAAAAATTTCAATAGCACTTTCAAATAATGTAACGAATTCAACTTTTGTGATTTCACCCAATTCTCCATTGATATTTTTACCTTGAGCGATAGCATAGAATTCTGTTTCTTCTTTCAAGTTGAGCCATTCCCATCTGTCAATTTCGTAAAGAGGATATTGACTTGCATGAACCACTTTCATTGTAGAATCAACACCGATTGAATCTGCATATGATTTTTCTATAAGAATGTAACGATATTCTGCTGTCTCTTCGTTAGGTGTTGCTGTCACAAAGACTGAAGTATTTGACAAGACTTCCACTTTAAGGTCGATGACAGAAACGCCTTCGCCACCGAGTGTCAACGTGCTTACTTTCTTCTTATCTAACTGAATGACTTCACCTTCAATATCTTTAGACAAGACATAAATCGTGTATTCTGTGTTAGGAACAATCTGATCGTCCCAAGTATGAGTATAAGCTTTATTTTCTTCGATGCCCCAAGCAACGACCAAATCTTCTTCCGACATTGAAAACATTGTTGTCCATTGTTGCATTTCTGCTTCGGTGCTGAGCATAAAATGATATGAGGCACATTCGCCGCCAGGAGTGAAAGTAGCGGTGATTGCTGTAGAAGCGGCTTCATCTATCGTCACATCAACAACTGGATCACTGACGACTGGATCATCGCAGCTGTGTTGTTCAATGCCGAATTGTTCGAGCTGCTCGATGATATATTGAGCACCAACTATTTTGATAGAATCATAATCTATGTCCTGCAACAATATTTTTCGGTCAGGAGCAATTAATACAAATGTTGGATATTGTCTAGGTCCATAAGCTTTCTGTATTTCCACACCACCTCCATCTCTTCCTATTGTTGGATATTGAACACCATATTTCTCTGCCCACCACTGACAAATATCATCATTATCAACATGTGTAACTTCCATAAAGAAAACATCGTGTTTGTTACAGCCAAAAGCTTCATATGCCTCAACAACACGAGTTACTGCTGTCTGGCAAGGAGTACATGAATAGAAATAAAAATCTATCAGCACATGCTGTCCCCTGTCTAGAATTTCAAATAAATTTATCTCTTCTTCACCATAGCAATCGGTTCCTGTGAAGTCGACTGCTTCGGTTAAAGCAATCTGTGCCTTAACGTTAAAGCTAAATATTGCCAAAAGGACAAGTGTTAAAATTCTCTTCATAAACATTAAATTTAGTTATGGTGCAAAGATAGTATTTTTTAAGGTAATATTTTATTATTTTTGCGAAGAAAGACATAATCTATACAGACGCGTCTCTACTATTGTCCGTAGACATTTGTCTGTCGACTTTAAATTAATATTATGAGAAAAAGAGATATGATAAAAAAAGGTTTTTCGAAACTTATCAAGGAAGATAAGCTGAAAGCCGTTGCAGAATTCATTGAGAATCCTAGTGAATTCATTGCTTTGTTAAAAAGCTTCTGGCATCAAGACCAAGAACATCAGAAAAAATTTGACGAGTTCAGCGAAAACACCATTTCGAATTTTCATATTCCTTACGGTGTTTCTCCAAATGTGATTATCAATGGCGAGACATATATCGTTCCTATGGTTATTGAAGAGAGTTCTGTTGTTGCAGCCGCTTCTGCCGCAGCTAAGTTCTGGGGCGAACGTGGCGGCTTCCACGCTGAAATCATCGACGTGAAGAAAGTCGGGCAAGTGCATTTCTGCTGGAAAGGAAAGAAAGAGACGCTGGTAAACCTCATGCCTGAGATAAAAGCTGAACTTTTACGTAACACCGCTTCCATCACCGAGAAGATGGAGAAACGCGGCGGCGGCATCCTCGACATCGAACTCATCGACTTCACCGATAAAATCGAAAACTATTATCAGCTTCGCGTCACTTTCAACACCTGCGACTCTATGGGAGCCAACTTCATCAACTCGATATTGGAAAGCTTCGGACGCAGCCTGCAAGAATTTTTCTCACATCAAGAAAACCTAAAAGAAGAAGAAAGAGCTGTTGAAGTTGTGATGTGCATCTTGTCGAACTACACTCCAGAATGCAAGGTGAAAGTCTGGGTTGAATGTCACACCGACGAACTCAACGGCGTTTATGAACAACTCGACGGCAAGGCTTTCGCTGCTAAATTCAAAAAAGCCGTCGACATCGCACATATCGACGAATATCGCGCCACGACACACAACAAAGGAATATATAACGGCATTGACGCCGTCGTCATCGCAACTGGCAACGACTTCCGCGCCGTGGAAGCAGCAGGTCATGCCTACGCAGCAAGAAACGGCCATTACGCAAGTCTCTCTTATGTTGATATTCAAAACGATATATTCAGATTTACACTTGAAGTACCTTTGGCACTCGGCACCGTCGGCGGCCTCACCTCATTACATCCTTTGGCAAAGAAATCGCTCGAACTGATGGGCAATCCTTCGGCGAAACAACTGATGATGATTGCAGCAACGATGGGACTTGCAAATAATTACGCTGCCGTCAAATCATTAACAACCAAAGGAATACAACAAGGTCACATGAAAATGCACCTCGCGAATATCCTCAACCAACTCGGAGCGACAGAAAATGAAAAGACGTTGGCGACAGAATATTTCAAAGATAAAACCGTTTCATATTCTGAAGTTGAGAAATTCCTTAATACAATGCATAATTCATAATGCATAATGCAAAATGATTATTATGAATTGTGAATTATGAATTATGAATTAAAAAAAAACTATGGTTTTTAAATCGAATGGCAAGTTTTTGTTAACGGGAGAATATCTCGTTTTGAAAGGAGCGACAGCGTTGGCGTTGCCTTTGAAGAAAGGTCAAAGTCTGGAGACTGAGATATTAGACAGCAACGAAGGTCTTATCTATTGGGACGCTTTTTATAAGTCAACAGCCAATGGTCAACAGTCAATGGTCAACGGTCAATGGTCAACGGTCAACAGTCAGACACATTGGTTTTCTGCTGTTTTAGACAAAAGCGATTTTAGTGTAAAGAATACCGACGACAAGGAAAAGGCTGAGCGTCTGTCAGATATTTTGTCGAAGGCCAAGGATTTGAACGGAAATATTTTCACAGAATCTCACGACTTCAGGTTTCGCACACACCTGGATTTTGACCCGCAGTGGGGACTCGGCAGCAGTTCTACATTAATTAATAATATAGCAGAATGGGCCGAGATAAATCCATATAAACTTTTAGACCAGACTTTCAAAGGCTCTGGATACGACATCGCTTGCGCAAAATCCAACCATCCGATTTTCTTCAAAGTGATGACCGACGATCCTCAAGCCATCAGCCAAAACATCGAAAAAGCTAATTTTAATCCTGCTTTCAAAGACAATCTCTACTTCGTTTATCACGGTCACAAACAAAATTCCGCCAGAGAAATAAAAGCATTTTTAAATAAGGAAAACAATTTCGAAAAAGAGATAAAATCTATCAGCGAAATAAGCAGAATATTACCTGATATACAAACACTTAGAGACTTCTGTTACTTCATTAAGATTCACGAAGAAATCACGGCAAAATGTCTGGAACAAAAACGCCTCAAAAAATATTTTAACGATTTTGAAGGTGAGATAAAATCACTTGGGGCCTGGGGAGGCGACTTTTTCTTGGTAGCGACCGAATGGGACGAACAAAAAGTTAAAAAATATTTTGACAGTAAAGACCTTAACATTGTTTTTAAATATAATGATATAGTATTATAGCATCGAGCAACGAGCCATGAGCTGTGAGCAAACTTCCAACCACAGCTCATTTCTCAAAGCTCACAACTCATAGCAAAATGAATAACAACCAAATAACAAAACGCAGTCCATCTAACATCGCAATAGTGAAATATTGGGGAAAACATGGAAATCAGCTTCCTAACAACCCTTCGATAAGTTTTACCTTAAGTAATTGCTTTACAGAGACAAAAGTAACGTATAAAGAAAATAATCTCGGCACAACAACAATGGATTTTTATTTTGAAGGGAAAGAAAATCCAGCCTTTAAGAATAAGATTGAGAAATTTCTTAATGCCAACGAGCAATATTTCACGTTCTTAAAAGGTCTTGACCTCAAGATTGAAAGTTACAATTCATTTCCGCATTCTTCTGGCATAGCATCGAGTGCGTCATCAATGAGCGCATTGATTATGTGTTTGTTAGCAATAAAATATAAAGATAAGGAAATCGACTTACAAGAAGCATCGTTTTTGTCAAGACTTGCATCTGGAAGTGCGGCGCGTTCTGTCTATCCTATAATGACATTATGGGGAGAAACACCATCATTACCAAATAGTTCCGACGAATACGCCATTCCAATAGGAGATATGATACATCCTGTTTTCAAGACTTATAACGACACTATTTTGATTGTTAGCTCAAAAGAAAAAAGCGTCTCTAGTCGCGCTGGACACTCACTAATGGAGACTCATCCTATGGCGGAGATGCGTTATGCGACAGCAAGAAAAAACACTGAAGATTTATTAACAATATTGAAACAAGGTGATTTAGAAGGATTTATAAGAATTGCTGAAGAAGAAGCAAATCAACTTCACGATTTGATGGCGACTTCTACGCCATCATATACACTCAAAGAACCTAATACAATAAATATTATTAATAAAATTTTAGAATTCAGGAAAGAGACTTGTCTTCCAATATGTTACACTTTAGACGCAGGTCCCAACGTACATCTTCTCTACCCAGATTCATGTGCAGAACAAGTGCATAAATTCATTGAAGATGTGCTTAAAAAATATTGTTTTGAAAATAAATACATTAACGATAAGGTTTTAAGTTGTTGAGTTACTAAGATGCTAAGACGACACAACTTAGACACTCAGAAGCTTAGGCATTCTAAAAAAATGAAAAGATACAACGGCAAGCTTATATTATTTGGTGAATATTCGATGATATTCGGTTCTGAAGCTTTGTTAACTCCATATTATTCAGCTTTTGGCGAATGGAGTTCCGTCATCAATCGTCCGTCAGAAAGAGGCTTCGAATCAAACGCAAGCATCCGTAAGTTTTACAATTATCTCTGTGATAATGAAGGTTTTAGAATTCTCGATTTAAGGAGATTCGGTATGGAACTCGATGCTGGTTTATACTTCGACTCGAATATTCCCCTCGGTTATGGCGTAGGCAGCTCAGGAGCCTTGGTCGCCGCCATCTACGACCGTTATAAGTTAATAGAAATTAACGAGATTCCTAAATTGAAAGAATTCCTTGCTAAAATGGAAAGCTTTTTTCATGGCAGCAGCTCTGGAATGGATCCCTTGCAATGTTATTTAGGAAAACCTTTTATTTTAAGACAACAGCCAACAGTCAACTGTCAACAGTCGATGTCAATATTAAACGATAACTTCATCTCCGATGACATTCACATCTTCTTGATTGACACAAAGATAAAAAGCCCTACAGCACCTCTCGTGGAGCATTTCAAGGAATTAAGAAAAGATAATGCTTATCTCGATAAGTTTGATAATGAATATGTTCCTATTGTAAGTAAATGCATAAAATCTCTGATTGAGAAAAAAAACAACGATTTTTTCAATCACTTATCACAGCTTTCAAAACTACAATTGGAATTATTATCACACACAATTCCAGCAGAAACAAGGAATTATTTCTTAACAAATATTAACAAAGATGGTTTTCAAGTGAAATTATGCGGTGCTGGAGGCGGAGGTTTCTTACTAGGATTTAGCAATAACATTCAGAAAACCAATGATTTTTGGAAAGAAAACAATAAACATATAATCTGGGTAAAATAATTTTACAAAAAATCGTTATTAATTTGAACAAATAAGATTTAGAATTGTTTTACCAATATCGACAATATCAATATTATTATCGATATTATTTATTTGCTCAAAACCTATAAATACAATATTTTTGTAAAAGCAAAATAAGACAAAC
>JAZLAL010000123.1:0-18547 GCA_045613185.1 Bacteroidales bacterium
TTATTCGCGTATAGCTGAGGCTGTCAAGACTAAAAAAGGCGAGGCTTATTATCAGAAAAAAGAGATGGAAGTCTTGTATAATAATTTGAAAAACAGTGCTTTATTGGAAGATGAAGTGGAATCGCTGAATGCGCAGGAAACAGAATTGAAATTGAGTATACAGACAAAAGATGAATCGCTGAAAAAAATAGAGTCGTCGCTAGCTTGGTTTAAGAAAAATGATGAACTGAAAACTGAATGTGAAAAGTTTGCTTCTTTGCATAGAGAAATTTTGGAACAGATTGAATCTGAGGAGTATAAGAATAATAAATCGCTAGCAGAAGATTATTTTGCAACGACGAAAGAAAGGGACGACTTGAAGGAAATACGACGTTTGGAACAGGAAATTTTAAAGGTTCGCAATTTGTTTGACGCTGATAGAAAGTCTTTTTTAAATCTTAATTATTCTTTGCAAAAGGAGAAAATTAGAAGGGAAACGCTTCTTAATTCATTGGAGAATATTAAGCAATGGGTTGATAATCATAAAGATGATGGCGTAATTTGTGGTAATCTTAATTTGATTTTGGGACTTCTCGATGAAATGTCGCATATTTCTGAATTGCTTGAGCTTAAATCAAAGGAATTGAATGCTAATGACTTGAAAAAGAATGATGTGGCAATTCAACTTGAGTCTATTTCTGCTGAGCTTGAAAATGTTAAAAAATCTAAAGAAATAGCGGAGCAGACTCTTGAAAAACTATTAGGAGATTTTGATTCTGGAGAGTATGAAAGGCTGCTTTTGGAACAACGGGAATGTGATGAAAAACGAAAGTCTTACATTGAGAGAAATACTAAATTAAATAACGTAAGGTTTGTTTTAGAACAATATTTAGACTTAAATAAAAATATTGAAAATGAAAAGCTTAAATGTAATGATTTAAAGTTATTATTTAATCAAAATAAAGAGGCTGTTTTGCATGCAAAAACTTCGTTTGAGACCAAAGATTCGGAGTTTCAGATGCAAAAAGAAATGGTCGAGAAATGGGCAAAGGAATGTAGGCTGAGATTGAAAGATGGCGAGGCTTGTCCTGTTTGCGGAAGTACGTCGCATCACTACAAAGATGAACAAGTCGTTGAGTCTTTGTTCGCAACTATCAAAGCTGACTGGGAGAATTTGAAGAATTCTTATGAGGTTGCAAAAGATAATCTTAATAAAACGGAGGCTGAGTTAAATACTGTGTTAAGAAATATTAACACGGAAGAGAAAAGATTAGAAGATTTTTTAAAGAAACTTAACGTTTTATGTAATGGAACTCCAATTTTTGATATTGATAGAATAGATGCTAATATTCAGAAATATAATGCTTTAATCCAAGATATTGATAAATCTATTCTCGAAATAAATGAAAAATTGAAGAATATTACTCTTGTGAAGCGAAATATTGATGAGGCTCAAAAAAGCAAGAAATCTATTGATGAACGTTATGGTTTAATGGAAAAACAATTTTCTGTAAAACAAACTGAATATCAGCAGATAGAATTATTGTTAAATACTATTAACACAATTGTTAAGGAACAAGAATCTAAGTTTAAAGAAAAGGAAAATGCTGTTTCTCAATATGTTAAACTTGAAAATTGGCAGCTGCTTTGGAATGAGTCGAGTCTTTCTTTTATAAATAGAATAAAAGATATTGCTAAGGAGTTTCAAAATAAGCAAGAGTTGTTGAAAAATACAGAAAATCAGATAGTTATATTAAATGATATTCTGGCTCAGTGTGATGAGTATTCTTCTCAAATATCATCTTTGCTTGCTGATTGTGATAATGTTGATTTTGACAAGTCGAATATTGATTTGCAAAATTTAATCCCTTCATATTCTGTTGTTTATGAAAGAATTAAAGGAAGATTATTGGAGTTGTCGGACCTTGAAAATCTTTTGAATCCTATTAAGATTAGGATTGATGCTTTCCTTAAAAATAGTAGTATTAGTTTTGAAAGATTAAAGTATTTGTCTGAAATATCTGATATTCAGTATTATGTTCAGAAAAATAAAGCCCTTGACGATGAATTGATTAAATCTAAGAATACATTGAATATCAAGATGGAAGAGTATAATCAACATCAGTTTGCAGAGTCTAAACCAGATGGCGATGTTGCATTTGAGTTATTGATGAGTAATTTGAATTCTTTGATGGAAGATAAAAAATTGGATGAAGAAAATTTGGCTAATGTTAGGGCTAAGTTGGCTCTTGATAAGCAAAATGCTTCTAATTCAATGAATTGTAAAAGAGACTTAGAAGAAAAAGATAGAATCTATCATCTTTGGGATCAGTTGGCAAAAGCGATTGGTACTACAGACAAAGATAACTTCCGTGATGTGGCTCAGGCATATACGATGGGAATTTTACTCGATAGGGCTAATTATTATATGAATCAACTTAGTAGTCGTTATAAACTTAGCAATTACCCTGATTCTCTGGCGATTATGGTTCAGGATATGGAGATGGGAGGCGAGCTTCGCACTGCTAGCTCTTTGTCAGGAGGCGAGACGTTCCTGGTTTCTTTGGCGCTCGCTCTTGGTTTGACATCGCTAAACGATGAGCATTTCGATATGGATATGATTTTTATCGACGAAGGCTTTGGAACACTTGATAATGAATCTCTTGACATGGTGATGAATACTTTGGAAAACTTGCATAACTTAGGTAAGAGAGTTGGAATTATATCTCATGTCGATACTTTGAAAGAAAGAATACCTGCTAGAATTCAGCTTGTTAGAGAAGGTAAATCGGCAAGTAGAGTGGCGATAGTTAGGAATTAAGAATTACGAATTAAGAATAGTGAATTATGAATTATGCATTGTTTTTACTTGGTTTTGTGATTGGTGCTCTTTTGATTGGTGTTATTTTGAAATCTAAAAATAGTAGCCTGCAAACACAGATAGAGTTGATGAAAGAGCAAGAGGTTAAGAATGAAGAGCTTAGAAATAAACATTTTGAAACTCAGATGAATGCCTTGAAATCTGAATTGCAAAATACGACAGAGAAGTTGTTGCAACAGCGAGAAGAATCGTTGGCTAAAACCAATAATATTCAGTTAGATGCGCTACTCAATCCTTTGAAAAACGAAATCGAAGGCATGCGTAAGTCTATGACGGATAATATTAAAACATCTTCTGAAAATAAAGCGAGTTTGGAAAAGGCCATCGAAGAGTTGATGAAACGTACGCAAGATATTGGTAATGACGCTAATAACCTGGCAAAAGCCTTGAAAAACGAAACTAAGACGCAAGGTAATTGGGGAGAACTTATTCTGGAAAATATCTTGGAAAAATCAGGCTTGACAGAAGGAGAACATTATGAGAAGCAGACTGCAATCAAAGATTTTAAAGGCAATACAGTTTTTCATGATGAGACAGGAAAGCGTCTTATTCCAGATGTCGTTGTTCATTATCCTGATAATAAAGATCTTGTCATAGATTCTAAAGTCTCTTTGACAGCTTTCGTTGATTATTGCAATGCAACAGAAGAGTCGGATAAAGCTTTTGCTTTAAAGCGTCATTTGCAGAGTTTGAGAGCGCATTGTAAAGAGTTGCAGAAAAAGAATTATTCTTCGTATATCAAAGCACCGCGTGTGAGTCTTAATTATGTGGTGATGTTTGTTCCGAACGAGTCAGCGATGCAACTTGCTTTGTATGAAGATAATACATTATGGCGTGAGGCTTTTGAAAATGGTGTTTTTATTACGAGTGAACAGAATCTTCTGGCGTTATTGCGTATGATACAATTAGCTTGGTCGCAAGTGAAACAAGCTCGAAACCAGCAGGAAATCTTTGATGAAGTGAATAAGCTTCTGGACAGAGTGGGTGACTTTATGAAACGTTACGAGGATTTAGGAAAGAAGATAGAGAGTCTGCAGGGCAGTTACGATGATACTAAGAAGAAATTGTATTCTGGTAATCAAAGCGTTGTTAAAACTGCGGAAAAACTTGTAGAAATGGGAGGGAAGAGCGAGAAATTGAAAATTGAAAAGGAATCAAGCTGTTGAATTTTGCTTAAATAATTGAATAATAAATTAATAAATAGTAAATATGAAGAAAATTGCTTTTTTTATCAGTGTGATAATGGCTTTCGTGTTGAAAGTCAATGCACAAGAACCACAGTTCGTTTCTATGGAACGACAAAACAGAAATGTTATTATAGAGGAACTTACAGGTAGAAATTGTCAGTATTGTCCTGATGGTCATGTTATTGCAAATAATATTGTTAATGACAATCCAGGTAGAGCGTGGGCTGTTAATATTCATAGTGGCGGGTATTCTCCGACTTCTTATCCTAATTTGAATACATCTTCGGGATCGGAGATCTGCAATGCTTTTAGTTCTGGTGGCTTTCCTTCTGGTATCATAAATCGTTCAACATCAACAGCTATAAGCAGAGGCGAGTGGACTTCAAATGCGAATAAGCAGTTGAATATGTCTGCAGAATGTAATATCGGTGGTCAAGTGGTTGTTAATCCTGAAACTCGTGTCGCAACGGTAACGGTGGAAATTTATTATACAGGCACCAGCACTTCTGCTAAAAACTACCTTACAATCATGATGTTGCAAGATGGTATTCAGGGTTATCAAAGCGGAGATTATTATAATCCAGCACAAATCGTAAATGGTCAATATAATCATATGCATGTCTTGCGTGATGTCGTGACTTCCACTTGGGGTGATGAAATTGCGCCAACGTCATTGGGCTCATTGGTAAGAAAAACATATACTTATACAATTCCAAACTCCATAGGAACTCCTAATGGCGTTGAGGTTGATATTGATGATATTTTGTTTTTGGCATTCGTTACAGAAAAACAAAATGGTACTGCGACAAGTCCTGTGCTGAATGTCAATCAGTTGTCTACAATAGTGGGTCGCAATGTTAATGTTACGGCTACTGTAAGTCCGAATGATGCAGGTGTTGTGAGTGGAACTGGTACTTATTTCCAAGAAGACAATGTTGTTCTTAAGGCAACTCCAAAAGAAGGTTATAAGTTCTTGAACTGGACAGAAAATGGGGAAGTCGTTTCGACAAATGCTGAATATTCTTTCGTTATAAAGGATGATCGTGAATTGGTTGCTAATTTCATTTCTGTGAATTATAATGTGGTAACAGCATCTGTTAATCCTAAAGATGCAGGTTCTGTGATCGGTGCTGCTACTTATGAAAGCGGCGAAAGTGTTTCTTTAACAGCAATTCCGTCGGAAGGTTATGTGTTTGTTAATTGGACTGAGAATGGAAATGTCGTTTCTGAAGATAAGAAATATACGTTTTTGCTTGCAAATGATAGGGATTTGGTTGCTAATTTCGTGTTGTTGAATTACGATGTTGATGTGACGGTGAATCCAGAAGACTCAGGTGAAGTTATGGCTGTTTTCTTTGAAGAGAGTTTTGAAGGAGGTGAGTTGCCATATGGATGGGACGTTTATAATGAAAATCAATTAGATCCAACAGATACACCAAGTGAGGAGCAAGCCTGGAAGGTTGTAGATGCATATTTGGAACTTGCTCCAAAAGATGGTGAATATTATGCTGCGAGTGTCAGTGAATGGTATTATACCGACGCTAGACTTTATCTTGTCGCACCAAAAATGAAGGTTCCGGAAAATGTATCAATGAAATTTAGCTATGTTAATCCTAAGAGGGATATGTATGGCTCGAGATTGTTCGTATATGCATCAACGTCTCCGATAGGGCCATGGACAGAGGTGTGGAGTACTATGCAAAACAAGTCAAACTCAAGATGGACCGATGTTGAGGTGGATTTGGCGGAATATGCAAATCAGGAGGTTTACTTTGCATTCTGTAATAAATTCAATGGTTATGGTTCTTGGACAGCTATCGATAATTTGTTGATATCTGGAAAAATGACCAATGATGTTGCTTTGACTTGTGGACATGGAGATGAAGTTAGGCTTATTGCAACACCAAATGAAGGTTATAGATTTGCAAATTGGACAGAAGATGGTGATTTCGTGTCTGCGGATTCTAAATATTTTTTCACAATTAAGAATGATAGGGATTTGGTCGCTAATTTTGTGCCGCTGAATTCTAAATCTATAACGGCGTTTGTCAATCCTAAAGAAGCGGGTGAAGTTGTGGGAACTGGCGCTTATTCGGTAAATGAAATTGTGACTCTTACTGCTACGGCAAATGATGGCTACACGTTCGTGAATTGGATGGAAAATGGGAAAGTTATTTCTGAAAAGCCAAAGTATTCGTTTGTTGTCAAAAGTGATAGAAATTTAGTGGTTAATTTTGCAGAGATAAAAGCAACTTATAACGTAGCAGCTGATGTAAATCCTGAAAATGCTGGAATTGTTATAGGAAGTGGCGTATATGCAGAAAATGATACTGTTGTAGTGGCGGCAATGCCAAACGAAGGCTATGAGTTTGTTAACTGGACTGAAAATGACGAAGTCGTTTCTGAAAATGCTGAATATTCTTTTGTGATATTAAAAGACAGAAATTTAGTGGCTAATTTTGCGGAGATAAAAGCAACTTATAATGTAGCAGCTGATGTAAATCCTGAAAATGCTGGAATTGTTATAGGAAGTGGCGTATATGCAGAAAATGATACTGTTGTAGTGGCGGCAATGCCAAACGAAGGTTATGAGTTTGTTAACTGGACTGAAAATGACGAAGTCGTTTCTGAAAATGCTGAATATTCTTTTGTGATATTAAAAGATAGAAATTTAGTGGCTAATTTTGTTCTAACAGAGGGAGTGGACGAATTGACATCGTTATTCCGTATTTCTCCAAACCCTGTTAATGATAAGTTGTATATTGCTGCAGAAGTGAAAATGGAAGAAGTCGTTCTTTATGATGTTTATGGAAGACAACAAGTCGTTGAGGCATCAAGATGCCAAGAAAGTTTGACAATGGATGTGTCTGATTTGGATTCGGGAGTTTACTTCGTAAGAATAAAAACAGACAATGGGATAATAACTAAGCAGTTTATAAAGCAATAAATCAATAGATATATGTGTAGAGGCGCACGGAAGAAGTGCGCCTTTTTTGTATCTAGAATGTATTGTGATATTGATTGGGATTGAAAAAAGATTCGTGTAAATACGAATGATTTGTGAAGAATATAAAAAGAAAAAAGGAAACCGATTTCTCGATTTCCTTTTGTGAACTGGGCGGGAGTCGAACCCACAACCGCCTGATCCGTAGTCAGGGACTCTATCCAATTGAGCTACCAGTCCAACTGATTTCGAGTGCAAAGATACGGTTTTTTCTTAATCTGTCAACATAAAAATAAACTTTTTTTAAAATATTTTTAAGTTGTTGATTTATAGTTTTTAATAATAATTAAATTGCTGTTTTGTTAAGGTGTTTTAAGAAAAAAAGACATAGTTGTTGCTTTTGTCCATGATAAAAATATCACAAATCTCTCGCAAAGACGCAAAGAAATAACAAAAACCTCCGCGATACTCTGCGTCTCTGCGAGAAAAAAATCCCTAATTCATAAAAAGTTTCCGTATATCCATTGTGAAGAAGTCTTCAGCACTGATGCCTCCGTCTCCAATGATGAAAGCGGATTTAGGATTGAATAACTGACGGAACTTCTCCAAACCTTCAGTTCTTTTTTCAGCATTGCTTTTGACTTCTATGGCAATCAAAATGCCGTTCTTGCGCAAAACATAATCTACCTCAAAATCGCGTTCTCTCCAATAAAAGACATCAAAATGATGAATGAAGGACTGACTTACGAGATAAGCACCGATATTAGATTCGAAAATGCGTCCCCATGTTTTTCTGTCGATAATAGCTTGCTCGAAATTTATTGGACTATAAACGGTTTTCAAAGCGTTGTTATAGACTTGTAATTTGGGAATGCTAGCTTTTCTTCTAGCATTATCGATGCTATATTTCTGAAGTCCACATAACAAACCGCTTTCTTTCAATAGGTTGATATAGCCAGTCAAAGTTACTGTGTTTCCTGCATCTTGAAGAGAACCAAGCATTTTGTTTAATGATAACAACTCTCCGGAATATGCAGCACCTAATTCGAAAGTTTGACGTAACAGAGCAGGTTTGCTGATTGGAGTATCCATCAAAATATCCTTGTTTATAGTTGCTTCTATTATGGAAGACTGAATATAATGATTGAAGCGTTCTTCGTCATCTATTAACGTTGCAGCACCTGGGTATCCTCCGAAATAGATGTATTGATCCAAAGTGAAACCGAAGCAATCTTTCATTTCTATATAGCTCCAATGACTCATGCGTATCTCTTCAAAACGACCTGCTAATGACTCGGATAATCCTTTTTCTAACAAGACGCGACTGCTGCCTAATAACAATACTTTGATGTTATAATCATGGAAAGTATCGTTATCCCATTCTTTTTTTACGACTTCGCTCCAATTTGCAATCTTTTGAATCTCGTCTATTACTAATATGACGTCATTCCAACCTTTGTTTTCTTTTAGACTTCTGACAGCGGACCAACAGTCGGATATCCATGCACTATTGGTTGCTGGAACATTATCAGCTGAATAAAACTGATATGGAATATCAATATCTTTCAACACCTGTTTTACAACTGTTGATTTTCCCACTTGACGAGGTCCCATTACTACTTGAATAAACTTTCTTTCTTCTAAAAGCCTATTCATAATTGTTTTATATTCAGTTCTTTTGTACATATTGTTACATTTTACTCAGTGTATTGAGTATTTTTACTCAGTGCAAATATAATGAAAAGATTTAAGGTAAAGGATAAAAGGCTAAAGATTTTTAGTTCTGTAATAAATCTCACGCAAAGGCGCAAAGCAACGCAAAGAAATAACAAAAACCTCTGCGATACTCTGCGCCTCTGCGAGAGAAAATCGCATACCCAAAGTCTGTTTACCATTGACAGCCGAAGGTTAAAAGACAACAAAAGACAAATTATCCATACCGTGATTTATTTACTTTTGCATAATGAGCAACGGCCATGTGTGCTATGAGCTGCGAGCATCGAGAAATGAGCAATTGCTCAAGGCTCAAGGCTCACAGCTCATAGCAAAAAAATATCTTCAATTTTTTATTTTTTTATTTTGACATTTTTACAAAACGGTATATATATATTCAAAAAAACAATATTTTAGCGAAGTGAAAAATACACATTCTATGTCAAAGTTGAGTTTGAATATAAAACAACTAATAAAAGTCGATAATGTTGTTAACTTGTTGATATGTAGTGTTTTACATTCTATTGCGATATTTGAGAAAAACAGATAATTAAATCTTAACGAAACATATTTGAAAACATGAAGAAAGAAGGTATGAAAGAGTTATTGGAAAAATTTATGCATTTGCAAACAAACGGAGATGATATCTTGGTATACAATGAAATATCATTGCAATTGGAATTAGGCCTTTATTTAAGACAAAAAGGATATACTGTCAGATTTGAGAGAAATATTGGTGAATATGTGAAAGATACTTCAAAATTTGTAAAGAAAGAAATAGACATTGTTGCATATAAAAAAGGAGAAAATGAATTAGAAGCTGAGAAAGGAAAAGATGAATTAAAAGCTGAGAAAATAGCAATAGAATTGAAGTTTCCTAGAAATGGTCAATATCCTGAACAAATGTTCTCTTTCATCAAGGATATAAAATTTATGGAACAGGTGAAAAATGCTGATGCTGAATTAAAAGACGTTTGTAAGGAAGGGAAATTCACAGAAACTTATGTCTTAACTCTTGTTGATAACAAGAATTTTTATTTAAGCAATAGAGGGAAAAATGAGATATATTCTTATTTCAGAAAAAATAATGATTTTCGTATTCAAATTCCTAAAGACAAAGATATAATAAAACCAACAGGTAATAAGGAAGAATGTAAAGAAACTATAAAAGAAATTAAATTAAATAATCAGTATGATTCAACATGGGAACAACCAGATGCAACATGGCTTGACGCAAAACGGGATAAAGAAAAATATAGATATTATATTATTGAATGTCAATAATTATGTTTGTAAAAAAAGTAATTTAAACAAGATTTAGTAATTAAAAATATTTGATTATGGGATTAGCAGATTGGAGTGATGATAAATTGAATAAAAAAATATCCAAAGAAACATCTAAACACTACCTTAAAAAGGAAATAAGACAATGGATTAAAGAAATTTATTTTAACAATCATCCTGTTAAATTGTTGGAAGTTAAATTGATTGAGTATAATAGTGGTTATGGAGGAGTAGTTAGTTATGTTGGGAATTTTGTCATAAAGGGAAGACGTTGTGGAGATGCAAACTATGAGATTTGCGACAAATATAATTGTGCAAAAGGAGATTTCGTTGATATAGTAAAATCCGTTCATAGTAAAAAGGTATTGCCATCCCTAGAAACCGTTTATGGTAAAGAATATGATAAATGTGTTTTTATATTGAGCGATATTCCTATTCATTTTGGTAAACAAGAAGATTATGCTAAATATGATGACTATGATGACGGCAAATATCTCGGACTTTATCGCAGAACTTATAAATCCAATAAAAGAGAAATCATATTGTTTGAAGATGCAATAAAGGATGTGGCAAGTGATGAATACTATCTTGAAAATCTCATCTGGAAAGTCATCATCCATGAATATGCTCATGCTATAATGGATGCAATATTTCATGATGATAATAAACTTAGAAAGCAAGATTCTAAACTTTATAAATACAGAGAAGAATCACTTGCAAATGCCTTTGCCTTGAAGGTGTTGGAAATGTCTATAAATACGTTAATCACAAAGTCTGAATTCGGTAAGATTGAAAAATTTGTAGAATCCCAACCAGAAGAATACCAACACGGTCTCGACTTATTATATAAAAGTAAAGATTTAGATTTGCTCAAGATGATGGAATTCTGGAGAGAAATGAAGATTGAAGGAAATAAGAGGTTTTGAGAAAATTGATAAAATATTTAGCATTTAGTCCAATGTTAAATGCTAAACCTTCCGCATCACTCTGCGTCTCTGCGAGAAAAAATCGCCAAAGTCTGTTCTCTGTTGACAAAAAAAGACGCCATCTTTCAATGACGTCTCCTATAATTATATATGAGACGTGTCAATGTGTGTTTGTTTTCATAGGAAAAATTGACGTGTCTCTACATTGATTTTCAACTTACCAAACAACCGCATCTCTATGCAATGGCATTGTCATGCAGCGTGCGCCGCCGCCACCGCGTGAGAGTTCGTTGCCCTTGAACGCAACAACGCAGTTCTTGTAATCGTCAACGCTGACTTTGCCTGATGCTACGTCAGCAGCTGTCAAGACTTCAAAACCGTGTTTGTGGAGGTTTTCTATTGTGTTGTAGTTTCTTTCGTAACCTAAGATTTTGCCTGGTGCGAATGTGAAGAAGTTGGAACCGCTGTGCCATTGTTCGCGGAGCATATTGTATTCGTCGTCGCCGCCACAGAAGATTGGCTCTAAATCCATGCCGAGTTTTCTCAATGCCACGATGAGGTTTTCTTCTTCATAAACCTTGACCTCGCCATTTTCGAATATCTCGTAATGTACTGTCTTGTATTTAGGATTGAGGATGACAGGCTTGAATACCATACATTTATTGACATCCAACAATGTGAATACCATGTCGAGGTGGATGAATGACTCTGGTTCTAATGGTAATTCTTGTGCGATGAGATGTCTGTGGTCGCCTTTAGTTTTGAGGTGTTCGACCATCGCAGCGGTGCCTTCAACGCTTGTTCTTGCACCGCAGCCGCTTAAGATGATGTCGTGGCGTGCCATCAAGACGTCGCCGCCTTCAACTCTTCCGATTCCGTCTGGAGCGTATTGCTCGACAAGATTAACTGTTTTTACGTCGAAGATAGGGGAGTTGTTGTAGATAGCTTGAAGGAGGATGCTTTCTCTGTCGCGTACTGTCGTTGCCATCTTGCTAATCATGATGTTGTCGTACATGGTGAATGACGCATCTCTCATGAAGAAGAAGTTTGGTGCAGGTGGCAATATATATCTTTCTTTGAAGTTGTCGTTTTCGAGACCTTCAATGAATGCTTTTGCTAAGTCGATGTTTGATAATTTGTCCAACTCGTCTTTGAGGAACTCTACGTTTTCTCTCTTGCAGATTTTCTCTACGAGTTCGTGTTTCAATTCTTGGTTTTTGAGTATGTCTTCAAGGAGTTCTCTAACAGTAAGAACGTTAGTGACTTTTCTTAAAGTGCCTTGGAAATCTTTGTAGTCGTTATAAGCTTCGCGTTGGTTTAACATGTCGCTGAACAGAAACTTATGTGCGTTTTCCGGTGTCATGTGTTCTATTTCCGGACCTGGAGCGTGTAATAATACGCAGTTTAACTTACCAATTTCTGATTCAACGCAAGGTTTTATACATCGGGAATAATCCATAAAAATATAATTCGTGATACAATTGAAAAGCGCATTTTATGCCTTTTCGATAACGTGTGCAAAGGTACGTTTTTTTAGGCAAAGAAACAATCCATTATTCAAAAAAAATTATTCTTCGTATAAGTCAATGAATTCGTAGCCGTTACCCATAGTATCCAAGAATTTAATCAGGTCGTCTTTGCTGATGACGCATGTAGCTGTATTGTCGTTTGGATGGAAGCTAAGTCGCTCTGACTTAAGGAGATTCTTGTCGATGTAAAGATAAACGTGATGTTCTTCGTCGTTGATGATTCCGAAAGGTGAGACGCTGCCTGGCTTCAGTCCTAAATACTTATCCATGCGTGCTTCTGATGCGAAACTCAGCTTGCCTTGTTTAAGTCTTTGTTCTAGTTCGTGGATGGCGAGCTGCTTCATGCAGTCGAAGATTACGAGATAATGACGGTTTCCTTTATGGTTTCTGAAAAACAAGTTCTTGCAATGTGTAGAGTCGAACTCTTTCCAATAGTTGAGAGCCTCTTCAATAGTAGGAATAGGAGGGTGGAAGTGAATGTCGAAAGGTATCTCTAACTCGTTTAATTTATCTACTACTTTCTGTTGTCTTTCTGTGAGTTGCATTTTTTTTATTCGCTATGAGCCTTGAGCCTTGAGCTATGGGCTGTGAGTGTTTCTGCTCACAACTCATAGCTCATTGCTCGATGCATTATTTATTAAAAATATCCTTGATTCCACCTAATGAAGCGAGCATATTTGATGCTTCGTATGGCATATAGATGGTCTTGTTGTCTTTGCCGCTGACCATTTGTTCTAATGTCTGGATGTATTTTGTTGCCAAGAGGTATGATGCAGGGTCTGTCTTGGTGTTCTTGATTGCTTCTGCTATCATGGCAATTGCTTGTGACTCAGCTTCTGCTTGTAAGATTTTAGCTTTTGCTTCGCCTTCTGCCTTGAGAAGTACTGCTGCTTTTTCTGCCTCGGCATTGTTGATTTGTGATGTCTTTTCACCTTCTGACTTCAAGATAGCTGATGTCTTTTCACCTTCAGCTTTCAAGATTTCAGCACGTCTGTTACGTTCTGCCTGCATTTGTTTTTCCATGGCGATGCGTACTGACTCAGGAGGTGTGATGTCTTGTAATTCAACGCGGTTTACCTTGACGCCCCATTTGTTTGTAGCGTCGTCTAACACAGCGCGAAGCTTAGCATTGATGGTGTCGCGTGATGTCAAAGTCTCGTCTAATTCCAACTCACCGATGACGTTACGAAGTGTTGTCTGTGTGAGTTTTTCGATAGCGACAGGAAGGTTTTCGATTTCATAAACCGATTTGATTGGGTCAACGATTTGGAAATATAAAAGTGCGTTGATTTCTGTCGTTACGTTGTCCTTTGTGATAACATTTTGTTTTGGGAAGTCATAGACTTGCTCTCTGAGGTCGATGCTGCTTGTCATGTATGACCTGCCTTTTTGGTCTCTGACTGCTATAGCTTTAGGGCGGTCGATGATAGGCCAGATGATGTTCAAGCCTGCAGGAAGTACGCCGTGAAACTTACCGAGTCGTTCGATGACTTTTGTCTCTGATTGAGGAACGACTTTTAAACCATTCAATGCGAAAATGATGACGATGAATGCGATGATTCCGAAGATAATTAATGAGCCCATAATGTTTATTTTTTAACGGTTAATATGATACTTTCGTTTGCTAAAATAGTGACTTTTTCGCCGACTTCAGCCTCGCCGTCGTCTTCCATGCGTGCTTTCCAGTCGTCGCCGTCGATCTTGACGCGTCCGTATCCGTCTTTCTCGATTCTCTCTGTGACCACAGCCTTGCGACCGATGAGGTTATCCATGTTGGTCGTTACGCTCTTGTTTGCTTTTTTGTCCATGAGTTTTAACACTAAAGGACGAACGAAGATGAATGCGAGGAACGTTCCTATTGCAAACAATCCGACTTGCCACGCTGTGGATAATTCAAATGCTGAACCTACGGCTGAGAATAGACAACCGATAGACAGACATGCGATTGCGAAACCGCTAGTGCAGATTTCGATGATGAAGAATACTAGGGCTGCAATAACCCAATAATGCCAAATTTCCATGATATATTTGTTTAATGTTTATAGTTAATTGTTAATAGTTTAAAGATTAAGGTTTAAAGTTTAAAGTTGTTTTAGTGCGTGTAGTTTGTATTGTATGGACACGTTGAATGTGTCTAAAACTTGTATCGCAAATTTAAAATAAAATTATTGAAAAAACAATGGAAAAAATTAAAATTTTGAACTAAGAACTAAGGCTGTTGAACTTTGAACTCTGACACTGACAACTAACATTCAATTATGCATTATGAATTATGCATTATGAATTGTTTTTGTGCGTTCCGGCTCCGCCGTCGGGCTTTCCGCTATATCTTTGCTCGCCAAACCGGGGTCGGGATCTGGGAACGGGACCAGGAATTGGGAATGGAATCAAATCTCGTCCCCGTCCCCGAAACTCGTTCCCGATTTGCTCGCAAAGGATGCCGCTCCAATCCCTAACGCATTGGGGGCTACTAATTCCAAGTCGCTCACACAAAACAATAATTCCTAATAAATCAGACGTGTCAATGTGTGTTTATTTTTAGGTAACATTGACGCGCCTCTACCATATCAAACTCCTCAATCCCTCATACCCTTAATTCCTAACTCCTAACTAATAAGGCGTTGCCTTATCCTATATTTGTCTCGCCCTTTCAGGGCTCAACACCTAATTTAGGATGCGATAAATCACGTCCCTACAAATCCTCAGTTCCTCAATTCCATTTTTTTTACACTCTCTGTCTAATTTTTTTACATCATATTTAAAAGATAAAATCATAATCCGTTGATAATTAACAAATCATGATTTTGGCATTTCTTTGGCACGTTATAAAAAAGTAAATGATTAAAGAAATGAGGAGATTTTTTATAAAGACGCAAAGGCACAGAGACGCAAAGGCACAGAGATGTATATATAAGGTTCAATGGCCAAAAGCTAAAAGCCAAAGTATTAAAAGAACGATTTTCATTTTATTGGTGTCTAATTTTTTGACACTCGGTCTTGCTGCGCAGTCGTCACTGATGAACATGAACGACTGCATGGCTTACGCCGTGGAACATTCTACTTCTGTTGGAAAGAAAATAAACGCCCTCGACGACGCTAAACAGGATTATAATTCTTCCGTGGCTTCTCTCTTTCCTTCGCTCTCGGCTAGCGTCTCTGGTGAAACTAACTTCGGACGTTCCATCGACCCAGAGACTAACAGTTATACCAACGTCTCTACTTTTAACAATTCCTACGGAATATCAGGTTCCATGCCTTTGTTCGCAGGATTGCAAGGCGTCAACACTGTTCGTGCTGCTAAGGTGGCTCGCGAACGTGGCACACACGAACTGCAAATCTCTCGCGATGAAATTGCTATGCAGACTATGCAGGCTTACATCGACGTATTATATTATATAGGTACTGTGAAAATAGCTCAGCAGCAATTAGAATCGTTGCGTCAGATGCTCAAGGAAGCGAAGAAACTTTACGAGATTGGTCGTAAGAGCGCAGCCGACGTGGCAGAGGTGGAATCGCAGGAAGCTAATTATGATTATCTTCTTACCGAACAGCAGAATAATCTAGCATTTGCCGAGATTCGTCTTCGTGAGATTATGAATTTTCCTCAAGATGAAGAATTGAATATAGACGAAAATATCGACATCGAATTTGTTACAATGCTTACACCTATGGAAGATGTAGTGAATCATGCTCTTAATAACAACGATAAAATCATTTCTTCAAAATTGAATACAGAATACGCCAAGATTTCATATAAAAGAATGAAAGGAAATTATTTCCCATCATTATATCTCTATGGCGGTTATAACACCAGCTATTTCGTCAATATGGAAAATCAGGCGGCTTACGATGCTTTCCTCAACCAGCTGAAAAACAACGTCGGTTCGTATATTCAAGTTGGACTTTCCATCCCAATATTTTCAGGATTAAGCATAAAGACATCAACGCATAAGGCTCGTAACGCATGGCGTAATGCCGAACTCGACGAGATGGCGGTACGTAATGCCGTGGAAAGCGAAGTGACGACTTCATATCAGCAGATGAAAGGCTTTGCAAAACAATATCTTCTCGGACAGAAGAAAGTGGAGGCAGCACAACTCGCATACGACGGCATCGCTGCCAAGTTCGAGAAAGGAATCGTCACCGCAATAGATTTGCAGACAGCATCAACGACGTTATTACAAGCTAAATCAGACTGCCTGCGCTCGAAGTTGCAATACATTATAGAATATAAGATGGTGGAATATTATAATGGAATTGAATTAATTAGGGTAGAGACGTTTCAATGATTCCTATGAAAATAAACACACATTGAAGCGTCTCAGAAATTGACGTAGAGACGTATCAATTACACCATAAAGAATAAACAATATGTAATTGCTGCGTCTCATAAATTGAAAATTGAAAACGGAAAATTAAAAATTGAAAATTAAATAAAAGTGTAGAGTTGAGAGTGTAAAGTTTATCAGATTCAAAATACACTTAAAACTATCCACTAATAAACTTCAAAACTACTCTAAACTTTAAACCTTAAACAAAAGTATGGACATCAAATTAGAAAAGAAAAAAGGATTGAAGGCATTGTTTCAGAAGAAGAACGTGCCGTATTTCGGTGCTGCGGCATTGGTGGTGTTTATAGTGTGGCTTGCTGTGCGTGACAACAAGAGTACGCTGAGAGTCAATGCGGCTACTATGACGGTGGCTGCCGTGGAGCGAGGTGAGTTCAATGACTATGTGCGCCTTACGGGGACGGGGCAGCCTATCACCACGGTGCAGCTTACGCCTTTGGAATCGGGAGTGGTAGAGCGCATCGTCCATGAAGAAGGCAGCAAGGTGAAACGCGGCGACGTCATCTTGGAGATGTCGAACAACTCTCTCTCGATGCAGATATTGCAGTCGGAGGCCGACCTCGCCGAGAAACAGAATATCTTGCGTAACACGCTCATCTCTATGGAACAGGAGCGTCTCTCTTTACGTCAGGAGAAACTGCAGCTCGACTTGGAGGTTAGCCGTCTGAGAAGAACATACGAACAAAACAAGGAACTTTATGAAAACGACCTCATCGCTAAGGAAGAATATCTTCAGTCGGAGGAGAATTATCAGCTCGCTGTGAATAAACGTACTCTTATCTTGGAACGTCAGAAGCAAGATTCTTTATATCGTAGCTCTCAGGTGCAGCAGATGGAAGAGAGCCTGAAGTCGATGGAACTTAATATGAAACTCATACGCGAACGTGTCGATAACCTCAAAGTCAAGGCTCCTATAGACGGGGAAGTCGGAATGTTGGACGCTGTACTCGGACAGTCGCTATCGCAAGGAATGAATATCGGACAAATCAATGACTTGTCGGCTTATAAGGTGCAGGCTCAGATAGACGAACATTATATCGATAGAGTGACGACAGGATTGACAGCATCGTTTGAACGTCAGGATAATAAGTTCGAGATGACGCTGAGGAAGGTATATCCGGAAGTGCGTAACGGACAATTCAAAGCCGACTTCCGTTTCAGTGATGAGTTGCCTGAAAACATACGCAGAGGTCAGACTTATTACTTAAATTTGCAACTTGGACAGCCTACTGAAGCAGCGATAATACCAAGAGGCTCGTTCTTCCAGAAGACAGGCGGCAGATGGATTTACGTCGTGGACGAGAGTGGCGAGAAAGCATACAAACGCGAGATACGCATCGGACGCCAGAACCCTCAATATTACGAAGTGCTTGAAGGCCTCAATCCAGGAGAGAAAGTGATAACATCATCGTACGACAATTACGGAGATAATGAAGTGCTGGTGATTAATTAGGAATGTTTGGTAGAGACGCGTCGATGTATCCTGCAAAAAATAAACAAACATTGACACGTCTCAGGAATTGAAAATTGAAAATTAAATAAATTTATAAATTGCAGTGAGCAATGAGCTGTGAGCAGTGGGCAAATCCATAGCTCGTAGCTCAAGGCTCAAAGCTCAAAAATAAAAAAAGGTATGTACATCAAAAATTTCATCACATTATTACGCCGATATACAACATCGTCATTGTTGAATGTCGTAGGCATGGCGATAGCCTTCGCTTCGGTATATCTTATTTTAGTTCAGGTGAAACACGA
>JAZLAL010000124.1:0-3218 GCA_045613185.1 Bacteroidales bacterium
ATACCTGATGCATTGATTGAACGGATAGCTGATTCACGTCCTGAACCTGGTCCTTTTACAAATACTTTAACTTTACGTAATCCCAAGTCATATGCTGTTTTAGAGCAATCCTCGGCTGCCATTTGAGCTGCATATGGAGTGTTCTTCTTTGAACCTTTGAAGCCCATTTTTCCGGCTGATGCCCAAGAAATGACTTGTCCTTCATTGTTTGTCAAGGAAATGATGATGTTATTGAAAGAAGCTTTAATGAATGCTTTACCTACAGCTTCAATCTTCACAACACGTTTCTTAACGACTTTTGTGTTTTTTGCCATTTTTTTAAATTATTTTTTTAATGGTTTTTTATGATCCAACCAATAAGTTACTTATTACTTAGTGGCTTTCTTTTTATTAGCAACAGTTTTCTTACGTCCCTTACGAGTACGTGCATTGTTTTTAGTGCTTTGACCGCGTAATGGTAATCCTGCACGATGACGGATTCCTCTATAGCAACCAATATCCATTAAACGTTTGATATTGATTTGAATTTCACTACGAAGTTCACCTTCTACTTTGTATTGATCACCGATGATTGTACGAATTACGTTTTGTTCATCATCGTTCCAGTCTTGTACTTTCTTTTCTGGATCTACACCTGCTTTTGCAAGAATTTCTTTAGCAAGTGAACGACCAATACCATAAATATAAGTCAATGAAATTTGACCTTGTTTGTTGTTAGGAATATCAACACCAGCAATTCTAGCCATAATTCTTCTTTTTTTACGTTTTTATTAACCCTGACGTTGTTTTTCTTTAGGGTTCTTTTTGTTAATTACATACAATTTACCTTTACGACGCACAATTTTGCAATCGTCTGATCTTTTCTTGATTGATGCTCTGACTTTCATATTATTTTTATTATCTTTTATTTCTCTAAAGTCAATTTAACTTATCTTTATTTTTTGCGGGTGCAAAGATAAGACTTTTTTTTAAGAAAAAAAAATTATTTATATCTGAATGTTATACGTCCTTTTGTCAGATCATAAGGCGACATTTCGAGTCTTACTCTGTCTCCAGGTAGAATTTTTATGTAATGCATACGCATCTTGCCTGAAATATGTGCTATAATTTGTAGACCATTTTCCAATTCTACTCTGAACATTGCATTACCCAATGATTCAACTACTGTTCCGTCTTGTTCTATCGACAATTGTTTTGCCATATAATATTCTTTTAATTATTGATTTCCTTCAATCCATTCAAAACTTGATAATATCTCTGCTTTTCCGTTACGAACTGCTACGTCATGTTCAAAATGTGCCGCTGGTTTTCTGTCTTTTGTCTTTATGGTCCATCCGTCTCTTTCTTGAATGATGTCCTTTTTCCCAAAAGTAATCATAGGCTCAATCGCAATGACAATGCCTTCCGACAACTTTGTTCCTGTACCACGTTTTCCGTAATTTGGAACTTGTGGATCTTCATGCAACTTGCGACCAACACCATGTCCAACCAATTCACGAACTACTCCGTAACCAAATTGTTCTACATAACTCTGAATAGCATAACCTATATCACCGATTCTATTTCCTGATACAGCTTGTTCGATACCTTTATATAAAGATTCTTTTGATCTTTGGAGGAACAACTTAATCTCTTCAGACACCTCTCCTACTGTAAAAGTATATGCAGAATCGCCAACATAGCCATCTAAAATAGTACCACAATCTATAGAAACTATATCTCCATCGCGGAGTTCATAATTTCCTGGTATACCATGAACGACTGCATCATTAACGGAAATGCATAAACTTCCGGGAAATCCTTCATAGCCCTTGAAGGCAGGTATTGCACCATGATCTCTGATAAATTCCTCAGCGATTTTATCAAGTTCTATAGTACGGATACCCGGACGTATATGCTTTCCTACTTCACCTAAAGTTTTACCTACAAGTAAAGCAGCTTTTCTAAGCAATTCTATTTCACTATCTGTTCTATAATGAATCATTGTTAGAAATCTTTATATTCTTCCTGAACGACCTTTAATACGACCTGATTTTGTTAAACCATCATAGTGACGCATTAAGAGGTGGCTCTCTATTTGTTGTAATGTATCTAATACAACACCAACGAGAATCAACAATGATGTTCCACCATAGAACTGTGAGAACTGTTGATTAACGCCGAGAATTGAAACTATTGCAGGCATGATTGCGACTACGCCTAAGAATAAAGATCCTGGGAATGTAATTCTTGAGATAACATCATCAAAGAATTCTTGAGTCTTCTTTCCTGGTTTAACACCTGGAATGAAACCGCCATTTTTCTTGATATCTTCTGCCATTTGAGCTGGATTGATTGTAACAGCTGTATAGAAGTATGTGAAAACAACGATTAAGAAGAAAAATACTGCATTATACCAGAATCCATTCATGTTTGTAAATGCTGTCATGAAACCTGACATTGATTCACTTTGTGTGAAACCAGCAATAGTAATAGGTACGAACATAATTGCTTGAGCAAAAATGATTGGCATAACACCTGCTGCATTAACTTTTAAAGGAATATATTGACGTACTCCACCATATTGTTTGTTTCCAACAACACGTTTTGCATATTGTACAGGTATTTTGCGTGTACCTTGAACTAACAATATTGTCATGATGATAACAAGGACAAGAACAACAATCTCAATCAAGAAGAAGATTGGACCACCATTACCTTGTGTAAAGCGTGACACTGTTTCTGCTATCAAAGCGAAAGGTAAACGTGCAATGATACCAATCATAATGATTAAAGAGATACCATTACCAATACCCTTATCTGTGATACGTTCACCGAGCCACATGACGAATAATGTGCCTGCTATAAGAATAATTACTGATGAAATCCAGAAGAACGAAGTTGGTGAGCCGCCTGCTACGAATGGATAAATTGCTTCAGCTGGAAGTTGTGCGCGCAAGTTAGCGATATAACCTGGAGCTTGAGCTGCAACAATAAGAACTGTTAAGTAGCGTGTAATTTGATTAATTTTACGACGACCGCTTTCACCTTCTTTTTGTAAACGTTGGAAATAAGGTATTGCCATACCCAACAGCTGAACTATAATAGAAGCTGTGATATATGGCATAATACCTAATGCGAATACTGAAGCGTTAGCGAAAGCACCACCTGAGAACATATTCAACAAACCGAGAAGACCGCTACTGCTTTGGTTTTGCAATTCGGCGAGTTGATTAGGA
>JAZLAL010000125.1:0-12509 GCA_045613185.1 Bacteroidales bacterium
CCATTATGGGTCATCGACTTCCCACTTTTGGAATGGGACGAAGAGACACAAAGATACTACGCAAAACACCACCCATTCACAGCACCTAAGCCAGAAGACGAACATCTTTTGGACGAAGAACCAAGCAAATGGGCAGACATCAGAGCCAACGCTTACGACATCGTATTGAACGGCGTTGAAATTGGTGGCGGTTCAGTTCGTATCTTCAACCGTGACTTACAAAACAAGATGTTCCGCACATTAGGATTCACCGACGAAAGCGCACAAGCACAGTTCGGTTTCTTGATGAACGCCTTCGAATACGGAGCACCACCACACGCAGGTTTGGCATTCGGTTTCGACAGACTTTGCTCATTGTTCGGCGGACAAGAAAGCATCCGCGACTTCATCGCATTCCCTAAGAACAACATGGGCCGCGACGTGATGACAGAGTCACCTTCAACAATTGCCGACGCTCAATTAGAAGAATTACAGATTAAATTAGATTTGAAATAAAAAATTGCTACGAGCTATGGGCTATGAGCACTGAGCAGCTCATGGCTCACTGCTCAAAGCTCAAAGCCTAAAATATGAAACGTGCATTAGTATTAACAGGCGGCGGCGACTGTCCAGGTTTGAACGCCGTGATCAGAGCCATCGTCAAGAGAGCTTCGCAGGAGAAAGACTGGGAAATACTCGGCAGCATCCAGGCATTCAACGGAGTGTTATGGGAACCAAGCGAAATCGTTCGCCTTACTCCTGAGACCGTCAGAGGCATACATTTCAGAGGTGGCACCATTTTAGAGACAACAAACAAAGGCGGCCCGTTCACATGGCCTGTCAAGAACAGCGACGGCACATGGACCACAGTTGACCGTTCCGACGAGATGATCAAGAAGCTGCAATATATGGGCATCGACTGTGTCATCAACATCGGCGGCGATGGTTCACAAAGAATATCCAAGAAATTATTTGACAAGGGATTAAATATCATCGGCGTTCCTAAGACGATAGACAACGACTTATCTATGACCGACAGCACATTCGGTTTCCAGACCGCTGTCGAGATCGCCACCGAGTCAGTCGACAAGCTCGTCACGACAGCGGCGAGTCACAACCGCGTCTTTGTATTAGAGGTGATGGGTCGCGACGCCGGATGGATTGCGTTGAACGCAGCCGTGGCGGGCGGAGCAGAAGTCTGCCTCCTTCCAGAATTCCCTTACGACATTGAGAAAGTCAAAGAGAAACTAGAAAGCAGATTCGTCAACGACAGAGGTTTCGCCGTCGTCGTAATATTCGAAGGCGCAAAACCTAAAGACGGACAACAGGTGTTTGAAGTAAGCAAAGAAGTAGGTTACGAAAACGTGAAACTCGGCGGCATCGGACAGAAATTCATCGAACAGATGAAAGCCGCTGGATTCAAACACGACATGCGTGAAACTACATTAGGTCACCTTCAAAGAGGCGGCGTGCCAATCGCTTACGACAGAGTCCTCGCATCACAATTCGGCGTGAAAGCATTCGAGATGGTTCTAAATCAAGAATACGGAAAGATGGTAGCATACCGTCATCCTAACATCATTTCAGTACCATTGGAAGACGCAGTGGCAAAAATGAACTTCGTGACAATGGACAACGACTTAGTCAAGACCGCAATGGGACTCGGAATTTCATTAGGAATTTAAATTAGGAATTTAAATACAGAGTCACAAAGTCACAAAGACGCAGAGAACCCACTTTGCGTCTTTGCGACTTTATATCTTTGAGTCTTTAAAGAATATTCATCCTATTAGCGTCTTGTTTTAAGAAGACGAAAAACATAAGGCTAAACATAAGGAGGCTTGATCCTCCGTAACTGAGGAATGGCAGTGGGATTCCGATGACAGGCATCAATCCGATTGTCATTCCGATGTTTACCATCAGATGGAAAAATATAATCGACGCTATCGCATAACCGTAAATCCTGCTGAAAGGCGAACGCTGTCGTTCTGCAAGTAATATCAGCCTTATCAACAAAGCCAGATAAAGCGACAGCAAGACAAAAGAACCAATGAAACCAAACTCCTCTCCTATCGTACAGAAAATAAAGTCGGTATGTTGTTCTGGAACGAAATTATATTTTGTCATGGTACCTTGCATATAACCCTTACCAGCAAAACCGCCAGAGCCAATGGCAATCTTCGATTGGTGAAGATTGTAGCCAACACCACGAGTATCTTTCTCTATACCTAATATAATATTAATACGATTTCTTTGATGTTGTTTCAAAACTTGATAGAAAAAGAAATCGACGGAAAAGACAAACATAGCAGATACAGCGAAGATTGCTATCATCTTCCAAATGTTTTTCTTCGATCTTTCAATAAAAAACATCAGAGCTATAAAGACGACTGCCAAGCCTATCAAAACGTACCATTTTGAAAAATAAAGAGTTAAAAGAAATAAGAACACTGCAGCCAGGCCTATTAATAATATATTCCCCGACATACCTTCACGATAAAATACTAGTATGAAAACTAGAAAAACGAGAGAAGAACCAGTATCGCCTTGCATCAAAACTAGCATCATCGGGAACAACACCATGGCGTATGCTATCATCTGCGTCTTTAGTTTCGAGAAATCAGTGTTAATGTTACCAAGATAATGCGCTAATGCCAATGCCGTTCCAAACTTAGCGAATTCAGAAGGCTGAAATGAGAATCCGCCGAATTGAATCCACGATTTTGATCCGGCTATAGTAGAACCTGCCACAAGTACATAAAGCAAGGAAAGTATTGACAATCCGTAAATTACATAAGCAAAAGTATTAAAGAATTTAGCATCAATAAGCATAATGATGAGACCCATAAATACGCTTACTCCAAGGAAAAGAGCCTGCTTGCCATAATGCTGCGACATATCGAAAATACTGGGATTATTTTCGTTATATGCTGCAGCGTAAATTGTTGATATACCAATAATTACCAAAACGAGATACATCAGCAGCAAAGGCCAGTCAATTTTTCCTACTATATTATTTCGTGTTGTCATTGTTTACACATTTTGCATTGAGCAACAAGCAGTGAGTTATGAGCATTTTGCCCACAGTTCATGGCTCACAACTCTTAGCATTACTCTAAAAATCGTTTTTCCCTGTTCTTATCCTTTATATAACCTCTCAAATATTTCTCAATCATAAGACTTGCAATAGGAGCTGCCCATTGAGAGCCGAATCCTGCGTTTTCCACGACAACAGCTATGGCTATCTGCGGATTATCTACAGGAGCAAATCCCATAAACAACGAGTGATCATCACCATGAGGATTTTCTACTGTACCAGTCTTTCCAGCCACCTGAATGCTGTCAATTTTAGAGGAACGTGCGGTTCCGCTTTCACCTTCAAAAACACGACACATACCTATTTTCACGTCTTTAAAGTGCTGAGATTTTATATCAACAACTTTTTTCGTTTTCATTTTTGAATCTATCGCAGTACTATCATTAAAAGATTTTATGAGATGTGGAGGATAGTAGTAGCCTTCATTTCCTATCACAACGGCCATATTCGCGAGTTGCAGAGGTGTCACTAAAATTTCACCTTGCCCTATACTCAACGACCTGATAGTTAGAGCATTCCATACACCACGATACATTCTATCATAATAAGAAGCCTTTGGAATATTTCCTGAAGCCTCTGATGGAACATCAGTTTTAAAAGCACTTCCCAAACCGAAACTTACCACCATATCGTACCAATATTGATAAGCTTCTTTCGATGATGCAAAACGTGATGAAGCGAACATTTCCCTAAAGGTCTCCCAAAAATAAGGATTACAAGAATTCTCTATTGCATCGTAGAGCGACACTGGATTACTATGAGAGTGAGTGCATCGAATTGGCTGACTATCCCTACCATAGCACGGATATGTAGCTTTGTTGGAAACAGCTCCGCTTTGCAAAACTATCAATCCGTTAATCATTTTAAACGTAGAACCTGGAGGGTATATGCCACTCGTAGCACGATTGACAAGAGGTCTGAGACTATCGTTCAATAGTTTAGAATAATTTTCACCACGCACTCTTCCAACTAATTCATTAGGATCATAAGAAGGACTTGTCACCATCGTAAGTATCTGACCTGTAGAAGGTTCTATCGCCACAATAGATCCCGTTTTATTTTTCATAAGAACCTCTCCATACGATTGAAGAACCGCATCTATACCTAAATATATGTCCTTGCCAGCAATAGGAAGAGTATCAAAGGAGCCATCCATAAAACGTTCCTTCTCACGATTATGGACATCTACAACTATGATTTTCAAACCCTTTTCACCACGAAGTTCTTTTTCGTAAAACGATTCTATTCCCGACTTTCCAATATAATCGCCAACTTTGTAATAGGAATCTTTTTCCAGATCCTTCCTGCCAACTTCCCCGATATTTCCCAGGATATGAGCCGCAATGGGATATGGATAATTTCTGACAGAACGTGTTTGGAAATAAAATCCTGAATATTGATGAAGACTTTCTGCAATCTTACCATGTTCTTCCTTGGTTATCTGAGCCATAAAAACAGAAGGGCTGAAAGAAGAATAACGTCTTGCCTTCGCCATTCTCTCATTGAAAAATTCACGGGAAATATTCATCGATGAACAAAAAGCAAGAGTGTCAAGATTTTTGACCTGACGAGGAATAACCATCAAATCATAAATTGCTTCGTTGTAAACCAACAAATTACCATTTCTGTCATAAATCTTTCCACGAGCAGGGTATTGAGTGACATAACGAAGTGTATTATTTTCAGACGAACGCTTATACGACTGATCCACGACCTGTATAAGGAACAACTTGACCAAAAGGATTAATACCACGACAGAAAATATCGCTATGATAACAAATCTTCTCGACGAATAATTAATTCTTTTTATAATCATAAAAAAATAATATTTCCACTCAATTTTTGAGATAACAAAATTATAAAATAATACATTATTTACTTGCCAAACAAAAAGAAAAAGTTTTATATTTGTAGATTGTAAAAATTATATCATGCGAGTAATTTCTGGTGTTTTATTATTGTTGATTTCACTTTTCTCTTCTTGTTCAAAAAAGCAAGATAACATTGTGATTTTCAAAGAATTCAACAATCAAGAATGGGAACGTTTTGAATATTTAAGCGGTGAGTTTGATGTAAATAAACCATCACAGAAATATGATATTGTGATGGAAATTTTTGTGAATGAAAATTATCCAAACATTTATGAAACACATCAAAGTGATTGTCCTTTGTTATTCAACCTTACCATCAAAAACCCAAATGACAATGGAAAAAGATCTAAAGATTTCAAATTTATGCTTAAAGATAGAGACGGCAATTGGAAAGCCGACAAGAAAAACGGCTATTATGTCTTTAGATTACCTATAATGAGTGACATGAGCTTTAACGAAAAAGGCATATATAGTTTCAAGATTGAAAACAAATATCCTAGAGACCCATTGCAAGGAATAAAAAGCATCACTTTAAAATGTATAAATTCAAAGTAAATTTTATCATATGAAAAAAGCAATTACTTTATTCTGTACTATGTTAATCATTGTTGTTTCAATGTTAACATCATGTGTTTCCCAAAAGAAAATATTATATTTTCAAAACGAAACAATGTTGAATGACAGCACATTTACTTCCATTGAATATGAAAATGAGCGTCATTTTGATTACAAAGTTCAACCAGGAGACATTCTTTACATAAAAATAGCAAGTCTTGACGAAAGATTCGCAGCATATTTCAACACTACAAATAACAATCTTGGCAGTAGTGGCGGCAATTCCTCAGGTAATGCCAGTTTGTACCTTAACGGCTATAACATTGATGCTGAAGGATATATAGATTTGCCAATTATAGGAAAAGTACAGGTAAAAGACAAAACTATTGCCGAAATACAAGAAACTGTTCAGTTATTGATGAACGAATATCTTAAAGAAACCGTAGTTTACGTCAAACTTGGCGTCTTCAACCTTACAATATTAGGAGAAGTCGCCAAACCAGGACAATACCAAGTATATCAATCAGATATCAACATTTTCCAAGCAATGGCATTAGCTGGCAACGCAACAGACTACGCCAATAAATCAAACATCAAAATTATACACCAAACACCAAAAGGTTCTCAAATCGTAAGAATCAATATCAATGATGCAGATGTTTTATCATCGCCACATTACTATTTGAAACCTAACGATATCATTTACGTTGAACCTATGAAAATCAAACAATACGGTTTCACAACTATACCTTATGGAACTGTATTTTCAGCGATATCTCTCCTCATTACACTTTTAACATTTACTTTTGTAAAATAATTAAAATCAATAAACAATATGGATAATTTTGAATTAAACAACAAACCTAGTTACCAAGAAGAAGATAGCCTTGACATCAAAGGAATTATCATAAAAGTTATTAGTTATTGGTATCTTTTTGTTATCGGTATAGTTATAGCATTGTCTATTGGTTTTATATACAATAGATATACACCTAAAACATACCAAGTTTCATCAACTTTATATATCAAAGAAGATAAAATGACCATAGACCCTACATCTATGATGACAGGTCTTACATTCAAGAGCAGCAATAATATTGCAAATGAAATCGGCATTTTGCAATCTTTCACAATGAAAGAGAGGACATTAAATGAACTCGAGTTCTTCAATGTATCTTACTTAAACACAGGAAGAGTATCCACAATAGAATTGTACACAAACACACCATTTAATGTAGAGTTGGACTACGACACATTGCAAACAGTAGGCATCAGATATATGATAAGCTTTATTGATCAAAATCAATATATTCTGAAAACATTAGAACAAGGCTGTGCTGTTTACAGTTATTCAAAAAATGAAAACACTGGTTATATCCATATTCCAGAAACATCAAATACTTATCGTTTAGGAGAATGGGTCGACAATGGCTATAATAAATTCCGTATCGTGTTGAATAGCAATTACACACCAAATGGACTAAAAGATTCAAAACTTAGCTTTGTCATCAACAGCAAACTCGCTTTAGCTAGAGAAATGTCTGGTCTTTCTATTAGTCGGATTTCAAAGGAATCATCAATCATTAAGTTAACCTTACAAGGCAATAACCCTAATAAGATCACAGATTACCTTAATAAATTATTGGCAGAATATCTTGAGAGGAACCTTGAACAGAAGAACCTCGTTTCTGAAAACACCGTATTATTCATTGACGAACAATTGATTGGCATTCAAGACTCATTGAATAAAGCTGAGTTAGACATTCAGTCATTCCAAGAAGGCAACGACTTCATGAATCTTGATACACAATCCCAAATTGTATTCTCTGATCTTAAGAAAATTGAAAGTCGTAAGGCAGAACTCGAATTAAATGTAAAATACTTCCAAAATCTTCAAGATTACATCAAGCGTAACATTGACGATATCAACAAGTTAGTCGTGCCAAGCGCAATGGGAATCCAAGATCCTTTACTAAATCGTCTTGTTTTAGAATTAGTAGAATTATCATCAGAAAAGTCAAAGATATTGGTAGTAGCAAAAGAGAAAAACCCTACTATCATCTCTATTGATGAACAAATAACACAAACTAAGAAACAATTGATAGAAAACATAGACAATATGATTAACAACACATATGTCACTATCAATGAAATAGATAAACAAATCAAAGAATACGAAGCAAAGATAAAACAACTTCCTGTTACTCAACGCGAATATTTAGGTTATGCTCGTAAGTTTGCTTTAAACGATGACCTATATAAATTCTTAATGCAAAAGCGTGCAGAAGCACAAATCGTTATGGCAAGCAATAGTCCTGACAACAGCATTATAGACCCTGCACGTATTTCTGCTGTCAGAGTCATTGCTCCAATATCAAATACCATTTATTTAATATGTATTTTCCTCGGTTGTGCTATTCCTGCAGCATTCATCTTCTTAAAAGAAATTCTTAACACAAAGATTCTTGAAAAGAAAGACATCGAGAAAATCACAAAATTACCTATTATCGGACAAATTCCATTCATTAGTCCTAAAGATAAAGATTCCAGTCAGACATTCGTTATCGACTCACCGAAATCACCTGTATCAGAAGCATTTAGATCTATCAGAACCAATATTGAATACATTGTACAAGGTAAAGAAAAATGTATATTCTCAGTCATTTCAGACTCTGTCGGTATCGGTAAGACATACATTTCTATCAATATGGCTTCCATCTATGCCATGTATGGTAAAAAGACAGTTTTAGTTGGTATGGACCTTCGTAAACCTCGTATATATCAAGAATTTGGTCTTTCTAACAAATTAGGTGTAAGTTCATACTTGGCAGGCAAAGCATCTATCAGTGAAATCATTCAGCCTTCTGGAAAACTCCCTACTTTGGATGTCATAACCGCAGGACCTGTACCTCCAAACCCAGCTGAGCTGATAGCATCTGACCGTTGCGGTGAATTCTTCAGAGAACTTAAAGAAATTTATGATTATATCATCATCGACACACCTCCTCTCTTGTGGGTAACAGACGCATTATTGTTGATGAAACACGTCGATACAGCAGTCTACGTCGTACGTCAAAGTGTTACTAACAAGAAAGCTTTCGAAGCTGTTATAAACGATTTAGAAGATCGTAAATACAAGATCAGCCTCGTTGTTAATGGCATTAACTACCAAGGTATTTACGGCTATCGTTACAGCTATGGTTATGGCGGTTACGGTTATGGCTACGGCTATGGTTATGGTTACGGCTATGGTGGAAGATATGGCTATGGTGGCTACTATGACGAAGAACATACCGACAAAAAATCGAAACGTAGAAAATAATTGGTTAATTCATGACCGATAAAAATGATAATAAGAGATGGTTCGCAGTCTATGTCAAATCAAGAAGTGAAAAAAAAGTTTTCAAACTACTTGAAGACATAGGCATCGAATCATTTCTTCCTTTAATAACAAGAGTGAAACAATGGAGCGACAGAAAGAAAAAAGTCGAAGAGCCGTTGTTTCGCTCTTATTTATTTGTCAATATTTCATTAAGTGACTATTATACAGTATTAAATGTTAATGGCATAGTAAAGTTCATCACCTTTGAAAAGAAACCAGTTCCCGTTCCCGACAACCAAATCATTGCCATAAAAGAATATCTTAACGACACCGAATTACATGTAATAGATTACGAAGACTTTAAAGAGGGTGAACTCGTGAGAGTTAAGTCGGGACAAATGAAAGACCTCGTCGGAAGATTCGTAAAGATAAACGGCAAACATCGTATCATAATAGATATCGAAGCTGTCGGACAGTCATTACCTATTAATATAGCAAGGTCTAGTGTAGAAAAACTCTAGAATCCTAAAACTCTAAAATTCTAGAGTTCTAAAATTCTATAATTCTAATAAGTTTCTCCTTTTTCCAATTCTTCTTTTGTCAATGATTTCTTATCCATCTGACGCCAGAAATACGCGATATATGCTACAACAAATGGAATGATAAGCGAAACTATCGCCATGGTTTTCAGTGTGAATTCACTTGAACAACTATTAGATAATGTTAATGAAGATTGGATGTCAGCCGTTGATGGATAATATGCTGTTCCGTTATATCCTGCAATCATAAATAACGCCATGACTGCCAACACAGTTCCAGGACCTGCAAACCATATTCCTTTATTAAAATTCTTCTTAACCAATGTCATAACAACACCTATCACTAACAAGATAGCTCCTAGCAAAAACATTATCAATACAACTGGCATCTGAATCAAATTATGAAAATATTTGCCTTTTTCCATTGAAACAACGCCTTCTACATCAACAGCAAAGCCGTCCATTGTGATGAATTGAATAAGAACAAGAACGAGCATTAGGAGAAATCCGCAAAAACATATCAAAAGGCTACGACGTAAGTTGGCGCGTAAATCATTGTCATCTATATTATTAATCATATATAATGCGCCGAGGCATACAGCGAGGAACATCACCATGAGACCAAATTCCACGTTGAAATGATTAGCGACAGCTTCGAGACCATGCCAGTTGTTAGCCCAGCGACTGATTACTGGTGCGCCTATATCACCGACAGCATTTTTATTTACGACAAATTCAGAACCAGTGAAGAATGTTCCTACAGCAGCACCTATTAATAAAGGTGCGAGACAGCCATTGATTGTCAAAAATATTCTGAAAGTATTTTTTCCTAAAATATTGCCAGCCTTACTTTGGAACTCGTACGACACAGCCTGAAATACGAATGTTATCAGAATCAATATCCAAACCCAGTAAGCGCCGCCAAAGCTAGTGCTATAAAAAAGCGGAAACGATGCGAAGAATGCGCCGCCGAATGTCACCAGAGTGGTAAATGTAAGTTCCCATTTTCGTCCAGTAGAATTGACGATGAGCTGACGTTGACTTTCATTTTTTCCAGCTAAGAAGATAAGAGCATTACCACCTTGAACGAAAAGCAGGAACACCAATAATCCGCCTAAGAGAGCGATAAGAAACCACCAATATTGTTGTAAGAATTCGTATGTAATCATGATTATTCCTCCTTATTATTCTTCTGTTTTAGGACCTTGTTTGATAGCTTTAAAAATGATTCGCGTCTCGATGGCGAGGAAAAGAGTGAATATCGCCACGAAGATGAAGAATGTCGTCTGCACCGCGCCCACGCTGACACTCGACACAGCTGCATTCACAGGAAGCATGCCCTCTATTGTCCAAGGCTGGCGGCCAGCTTCAGCGACGATCCAGCCAGCTTGTCCACAAAGATAAACCAAAGGAATTGAGAGAAGTGAAATCCATTGCAGCCATTTCATATTAACGAGTTTTCCTTTCCATTCCATCCAAAGGACAAAAATCATGAGAAGAAGTAAGAAGCTGCCGAAGTACACCATAACGCGGAACGACCAATAAATCAATGGCACGTTTGGCACGAGTTCTTCTTGACTTTCAATATAACCATAGCCGAAATATTCCACGTTTTCATCTAACACTTGACGAGCTTGCGCAGCGGCTTCAGGATTTGAATCTTTCAACTCACGATATTTGGTAAAGGCAGACAAAGCGACTTTGCCACGTTGCATTTTTTCTTCTGCTGAGAGATACACTTTGCCATCGGGAGTTGTATAACCATCGAGGATATTGTTGATGCCAGGGACGTAACCGTCGATGTCGTGAGTAGCGAGGATTGAGAGCATACCAGGGATTTCCACGCCAGGCACTATTGAGAAAGGAGCGCGTGTTCCGCCTTCTTCGAGGCCTTCAGCAGCAGCGAGTTTCATAGGCTGATATTTACCGACGTGAATGCCAGAGCTGTCGCCACTGAGCATAAGAACGAAAGTACCGACGATACCGACAATAGCTGACACTCTGATACTTGCAAGTGCAAATTTCGTCTCTCGTTTTTTGAGGAGATACCAACAGCTGACGCCTATGACGAATATTGCACCTGTCATCCAGCCGCTGAATACGGCATGGAAAAACTTAGAGACAGCGACAGGATTAAGGACAACAGCCCAGAAATCGACCATCTCGTGACGCACGGTGTCGGGGTTAAACTCCATTCCTACAGGATGTTGCATCCATGAGTTAGCGACGAGAATCCAAAGAGCGGATATTGCCGAACCGATGGCGACGAACCATGTAGAGGCAAGATGCAATTTCTTGCTAATCTTATCCCAGCCGAAGAACATCACTGCGAAGAAAGTCGCCTCCATGAAGAAAGCGAAGATGCCCTCGATGGCTAGCGGCGCGCCGAAAATATCGCCCACAAACCAAGAGTAGTTACTCCAATTGGTGCCGAATTCGAATTCTAAGATGATACCTGTAGCGATGCCGACGGCGAAGTTAATGGCAAAAAGTTTCATCCAGAACTTCGCTGTATTTTTCCAAAATTCATCTTTTTTGATGACATAAAGAGTTTCCATAACAGCCATTATCACGGCGAGTCCCAAGGTGAGCGGAACGAAAATCCAGTGATAAGCAGCGGTGAGAGCAAACTGCGCCCTCGACCAACCAACCAATGCGCTTTCTACCATATTGTCTAAAGTTTATAGTTTAAAGTTTAAAGTTCTTAGTTCAAGCTGAGTTCCCACGTATTCGCTTTTTTGTTCGTCGGTTTTGCCAGCCATAACAGGTTTAAAGAAGAAGACTCTTAGTATAGCGAAAAGAATAACGACTTTAAGAATTATGAGGAGCCACAAGGTTTTTCCCCATGTCATATTCTTAAAGCCGTCGGCATAAAAATTCCATATATTAAGAATCAACTTTTTCATAGCAAATATATAACAACAAAGATAAAAAAAATGCGACGAAAAAGATTAATAAAATTTTAAATCCACGGAATTCTGGATTTTTGGGATTTTCTTGGTTTTAATCGCCGCCAATGCGTTAGGGATTGGAGCGGCATCCTTTGCGAGCGATTCGGGGAACGAGTTTCGGGAAATGGGATTGGGATTTGGGGACGGGAACGAGTTTTGATTCCGTCTTCACTTCCCGACCCCGTTCCCAGATCT